>JAIESJ010000078.1 GCA_019746155.1 Burkholderiales bacterium | reverse complement strand
AGCCCGGTCATTGCAGGCTATGCAGAGTTCGTGCAACTGTTGCCGGCTTTGGCAGCGCAACACCATTCCCATCAGGGCGGTCTTTACGTGCAGGCCCTGGAGGTCGCCAGTCGCGCCCTCGATTACCGGCGCGGCCAGATCCTGCCGCGCGGGGCGGCGCCGGAAGTCATCGGGGCGCAGGCGCATCGCTGGACCTACGCCGTGTTCCTTGCCGCCCTGCTGCACGATGTGGGTCATGCCCTGGCAGGGCTGCGCGTCCTGATCCGGGGCGAACGAGGTGTATTTGAGCTCTGGGCTCCGCTCGCCGGTTCCATGCTTGCATGCGGCGCTGTGTACTACCGCTTAGAGTTGCCGGGAAACGCAGCGACGCAGGGCGCGTTGTACGCAGGTCTGCCGCTGTCGTTGCTGAACCAGGTGGTGCCGCCATCGGTACTGGGCTGGCTGGCCGCGGACCCGGGGCTCATGCGTGAGCTAACCGCGTTCCTCTCCGGGGATCCTTCGGCGCAGGCTGGGGCGATCAGCGGGCTGGTGCTGCGCGCTGCCGTCGAATTGGGGTGCGGTGAACTTAAGTCTGATGGCAGAGATGATTCGCCGGTTGAGGAGTCTGCGCTGGGGATGACTCCGGTCGACGTGGATTCAGAAAACGTCGCTGATGATCTCGCGGCGATGACAGTGGCCGTGGATGTTCCGGGACTTCCCGATCCAGAAACTGAATATCTCGAAGATGTCGAGGAACACAGCAGCGGAACGGCGCTGGAATCCCGGATGGCGGAGCCTTGGGGCGCGCAAGCACCACCTGCGGCTCGTCGCTTCATCGAATGGGTGCAGCGAGGACTCTCCGGCGGGACGCTCAGCGTCAACTCGGCAGGTGCGCTGGTGCATTTCGTGAACGAGGGCATGCTGCTGGTGTCGCCGCGCATTTTCCGGGAGTTTGCTGATCGATACGGTGCGGTCTGCCATGGTGGTGCTTTGGCGGGCGCTGTCGATGATCCGGACATCGGCTTATTCATCCAGCGGCAAGTTCTGCGGGCCGGCTGGCATCTGCGTACTGACCAGGGCGTCAATTTCCTCACCTACCAGGTGATGCGCGGCAAACGCGCTGTGTCCCGGTTGTCCGGAGTGGTTATCCCTGACCCTGTGCGTTTCGTCGATCCAGTTCCGCCCGTCAATCCGCTTCTCGTTCGCTTGGCCGTTGAACCCGGGGCAGCGTGATGCCATGAGTTACCCGCTCGAAGCCTTGCTGCGGCCCGTCTACGAACTGCGCGCGGCGGCCACTTCTGGTGTTGCTGCGGCAGCAGTGCTGACGAGTCCATCGACCTTTCTGCTGACGGGGGAGCTTTCGTGGGGGCTTGCCGGCGTTCTGGTGTGTCATGCCGCCTGGCGAGGCTGTGCCGGGTGGAGAATCCTTCACTACCGGGCGAACCTGCGGCGGCAGCGCCGCTACGTGGTGGCGTCCGAAGAAATTCCGTGGTCGACCGAACGATTGTTTCTGGGCAAGGGTTTCCACTGGGACCAGCGCCACACGCAGCGGCTGCATGAAGCAAGGCTCCCGGAAAAACAGGACCTGTTGGGCCCTGGACTGATAGGCCGTATCGCTGAATTCCTGCAGCCTTCGTCGTCCGAGCAATCCGCCGTCGGCGGCGATCCCGCCATCCACGGGGTAGAGCCCACAGAAGCGGACATCTGGATGGACATCCGCGACCGGGTCGGACATACCCTGGTACTGGGCACGACCCGTGTCGGTAAAACCCGCTTGGCCGAAGTGCTGCTTACCCAGGACATACGTCGGGGCGAGGTGGTGATCGTGTTCGATCCCAAGGGCGACATTGACTTGCTGCGCCGCGTCTATGCCGAGGCGAAGCGCGCGGGGCGGCAAAACGAGTTCTTCATGTTCCATCTGGGGCATCCTGAGCTGTCGGCACGTTACAACCCGGTGGGGAATTTTTCGCGCATCACCGAGGTGGCGACGCGTATTGCTGGGCAGTTACCTTCCGAGGGTCAGTCGGCGGCCTTCAAGGAGTTCGTCTGGCGCTTCGTCAATGTCATGGCCCGTGCTCTGGTGGCACTGGGCCGCAAGCCCGACTACGAGCAGATCAATCGTTATGCCTCGAATGTCGAACCGCTCCTGATCGACTACTTCGAACACTGGCTGGACCGGGAGCGGGGGGCTGCCGGCTGGCGCGCCGAAGTCGAATCGATGGCTATCGACAAGAAGAGCCTCGACAAGGGGCTGCAGACAAGGGGATTTCGTGCGGTGACGCTGGTCGAATACGCACGGCGCAAGAAGCTCTATGACCCGATTGCGCATGCGCTGGCCTCGACGCTCAACTACGAAAAGAGCTACTTCGACAAACTGGTGGCCTCACTCCTTCCCCTGATGGAAAAGCTCACCACCGGCCGCACGGCGTCTCTGTTGTCACCTGATCTCGACGATGCCAGCGACTGGCGACCCGTGTTTGACTGGGCCTCGGTGATCAACCTTGGCGGCATCGTGTATATCGGACTGGATTCCCTGTCTGATTACGAGGTGGCCGCCGCGGTGGGTAACTCGATGTTCGCCGATCTCACGAGCGTGGCCGGCAGCCTTTACAAGTTCGGCACGGGCAGGGGGCTTCCGGGCGAGACTGTGCCGCGGCGCATCGCAATTCACGCCGACGAGTTCAATGAGTTGATCGGGGATGAGTTCATCCCGCTGCTGAACAAGGCTGGCGGCGCTGGTTTCCAGGTGACCGCGTACACCCAGACCTGGTCGGACGTGGAGGCACGCATTGGGTCTCGGGCCAAGGCGGGGCAGATCACCGGGAATTTCAATACGCTGATCATGCTGCGCGTCAAGGAAGTCGCCACCGCAGAACTGCTGACGAGTCAGCTCCCGGAAGTGCGCGTCGTTTCGACCCTGGTCTCATCCTCGGTCTCCGACACCAACGATCCCGGTGATTTTGCGGACTTCGCCAGCCGTAACGAGGATCGCATCACCACGGAAAGCGCCCAAATGCTTTCCCCGAGCGACCTGGTGCAACTGCCCAAGGGGCAGGCCTTCGCGTTGATCCACGGCGGACAGCTCCAAAAGATACGTATGCCGTTGCCGGATGCGAGCCACGACCCGCTAATGCCGGCGAGCCTCGAAGCGATCGGCAGCGAGGTTAGGGGCCGGATGGATAGTCGTTCGCACTGGGCACGGCACGACGAAACGGTGACGGAGGCAACAGTTGGCCTCTAGGAATGCGTCGTTTCACGAGGGTGGATTCGCTGGTGCTCTCCTTGCACCGCTGAAGCTCATTTTCGCACTGACTATGGCCTTCATCGGAATCCTCGTTGTGGCCTGGATTGTGGATTGGATATTCGTGTTCAAAGTCTGGCCGGACGGCATCGACCGCTTGAAGGGCATCTTGGCCGAAGACCTTGCGCGAGCGCGCGATCTGACGCAGCTGCAGGGCGGGGCACCGAGCGCCGTGACCGGAACGGCGAATTTTCTTTATGGAGTGCTGTTCCGGTTCACGGGAATCCACGGCATGGGAATGCGATTCGCGGAGGGCGCGGCGCTGTCCATTCCGGACACGATCGTGCGCAATACCTATCTGGTCAATATTGAAGCAATTGAGGTGGCGATGATTGGGACGCAGTTGCTTGGTGTGCGCCTTGCGACGCTAGCGTTGCTCACGCCGATTCTCGTGCTCATCTACATCGTCGCGGGGGCGGATGGCTTGACGCAGCGTGCGATACGCCGTGCATCTGGCGGGCGGGAATCGGCGAGCCTTTACCACCGCGCCAAGCACCTTCAGGTTGTGTTGATGGCAATCAGCTTGCTGATTTGCTTATTCTGGCCGGCGTCCTTTGATGTCCGCAGGATTTTTCTGCCGCTTGCGGCAACCTTGGTATTACTCACCCGGCTGCAATGGGCTTATTACAAGAAACATCTTTGAACGCGATACCTTAACTACGGGCGCCAAAGTGACTTCAACCGGTCGGGATGGCATTTTTATTTCATAACGGGATAAGTTGTTTCCCCAAGTTCATAACTTGACGCGGTTAAGCCGCAGCGCATATGAGACTACCGACACCGAGCTCAATGCCCCATAGCGGCCCCGGCAAAAACCGGCGAGAGCAATATTCCGAAAGCCGGATACAGCACCCCTGTGGCAATGAGGATGCCAAGCGCGTTGTAGCCGAAGGCAAACACCAGGTTTTGCCGGATGTTGCGCATGGTGGTGCGTGACAGGACTGCGGCACGGGCAATGCCGCACAAGTCGCCTTTCACCAGGGTTACTCCCGCGCTGGCCATGGCGACATCGGTGCCGGTGCCCATCGCAATACCGACGTCGGCCTGCGCCAGTGCCGGCGCATCGTTGATACCGTCGCCGGCCATGGCCACCTTGCGACCTTCGCCCTGCAGACGTCTGACATGCCCGGCCTTGTCTTCCGGCAGCACCTTCGCCAGCGCCTCGTCGATGCCGAGTTTGAGCGCGACAGCCTCGGCCGTGCGGCGCGAGTCGCTGGTGAGCATGACAATGCGAACACCGGTGCGTTTAAGGTTCGCAATAGCTTCGGGCGTGCTGTCTTTGATCGGGTCGGCGACTGCGGCGATACCGGTGGCAGCACCGTCCACACTGAGGAACACCACCGTCTTGGCCTCGGCGCGCAGGTTCTCCGCCTGGACTTCCCAGCTTTGCGTATCGATGCCGTTCTGCTTCAGGAAATCACGGCTGCCGACAAGAATGGTGTGTCCATCGATCACCTCCTGAACTCCCAGGCCGTTGACGGCGTCAAAAGACGCAGCAGGCCGCAGCGCGAGACTGCGCGTTGATCCGCCATCCCGGCGAGTCTTTCAGGATTACGCTGATGCGTTCGCGATATAGGTAATAGTCAGGCCGGATGGAAAACTCGATAGCCATTTGCTGCGGGCCGGTGGTGCGGCCCTTTACGCTGAAGGCCAGTTCCGGTTCAACCGGCTCGTTCGTCTTGCGGGTCAATTTCTCGAGAAAGCCGCTGGACTGCGC
>JAIESJ010000020.1 GCA_019746155.1 Burkholderiales bacterium | reverse complement strand
CCTGCGTTGACGCCATCATCGTCAACGTCAGCCAGTCGGCCGGGGTCGGGATCAAGGCCGGCGCGCCGGCGGCGTTCGCCATGGCGCTGCAAAGCCGCGGCTTCTACAACCTGCTCAATCCGGACCACAAGGCCGCGCCGGAACAGTTTTTGAATCGCCGCGTGCACGCGGTCGCCGGCATCGGCAATCCGCAGCGCTTTTTCGAGCTCCTGCAGCGCCTGGGACTCACGTTCACCGCGCACTCGTTTCCCGACCACCACGCGTTCAGCGCCCGGGACCTGGCATTCGCCGACGCCGATCTTGCCGTGATGACCGAGAAGGATGCGGTAAAATGCCGCTCATTCGCCACCGAAAAGCACTGGGTGCTGCGGGTCGACGCCGAAATCGATCCGGCCTTCGGCGAACTGATACTGAAAAAACTGGGGAAATAATGGACCCTAAACTGCTCGATATCCTGGTCTGCCCGCTGTGCAAGGGGCCGCTGGTTTTCAAGAAAGCCGAAAGCGAGCTGATCTGCAGGCCCTGCCGCCTCGCCTACCCGATCAAGGACGACATTCCGGTCATGCTCGAAGACGAAGCGCGGAAACTTCCTCCGGAAGAAGAGGTGTGAATCGTAAATCGTGAATAGTAAATAGTTTCAGCGGCACTGCCGCGCATTTCACCATTCACCATTCACCATTCACCATTCACCGTTCACACCGTGGCCGACTTCACCGTCATCATCCCGGCGCGCTACGCCTCGTCGCGCTTTCCGGGCAAGCCGCTGGCCGACATCTGCGGCAAACCGATGGTGGTACATGTCGCGGAGCGCGCCGCCAAAAGCGGCGCCGCCGAAGTGCTGGTCGCCACCGACCATCCCGGGATTGCCGCTGCGGTGAAACAGCACGGGTTCAACGCCGTGATGACCCGCAGCGACCACGCTTCGGGCACCGACCGGGTGGCGGAAGTATCAAAGCAGCGCGGCTACCCCGGTCACCACCTCGTCGTCAACATCCAGGGCGACGAGCCGCTGATCGCGCCAGAACTGATCCGGGAAGTGGCGCGGAATCTGCTCGATCACCCCGAGGCGGAAGTATCGACCGCGTGCCACCCGATCCAGGACGCGGCCGACATCGTCAATCCCAACGTCGTCAAAGTCGTGCTCGACCGGAAAGGCTACGCGCTCTATTTCAGCCGCGCGCCAATTCCCTTTGCGCGGGACGCGTTCACGCGCTCGTATGATTCCGCGAGAAACACCTATGCCGGCGGTATCACCGTCATACCCGACGGACTGCCGGTGTTCCGCCATATCGGCATCTACGGCTACCGTGCCGGGTTCCTCAAACGCTACTCCAAGCTCGATCCCTCGCCGCTGGAGCAATTCGAAGCGCTTGAACAGCTGCGCGTGCTGTGGCATGGCTTCAAGATCAGCGTCGCCCTCACTCAGGAGGCCGCTCCTCCGGGTGTCGACACGCCCGAGGATCTGCAACGTCTCAAGCGTTCGCTTGAGCGCCCCTGACACGCAGGACGGGTTTTGCGCGCCAGCGAAACCCGTTATAATCCCGTATTCGAGTTGGTCCGTTCGACAGCAACCCCCCAGACCCTTGCCTCATCGCCGGTTTTGGCCGATGATGCGTGCAAACCCGTCAAACAATAACGGCCCTCGGCATCACTCCGACTCATGCGTATCCTGCTTCTAGGCATGCCCGGCGCGGGCAAAGGCACGCAAGCCCAGTTCCTGATCGAGAAATACAAGATTCCCCAGATCTCGACCGGCGACATGCTGCGCGCCGCGATCAAGGCCGGAAGCGCGCTCGGCGTGGAAGCGAAAAAGTACATGGACAACGGCGAACTGGTGCCGGACCCCATCGTGATCGGGCTCGTGAAACAGCGCGTCAAGAGTCCTGACTGCGCCAACGGCTTCATCATCGACGGTTTCCCGCGCACCATTCCGCAAGCGGAGGCATTGCGCGAAGCCGGCATCGACATCGACTTCGTGATCGAGATCGAGGTGGGCGACAACGAGATCCTGCGCCGCATGAGCGGGCGCCGCGTGCACCCGCCCTCCGGCCGCACTTACCACATCGAATTCAATCCGCCCAAGGTGCCGGGCAAGGACGATGTCACCGGCGAGGACCTGGTGCAGCGGCCCGACGACCGGGAAGAAACCGTCAAGAAGCGCATCGCGACCTACCACTCGCAGACCAAGCCGCTGATCGAGTACTACATGAAGTGGGCGGCCAGCGGCGACCCGCGGGCGCCGCAGTACGTCAACATTTACGGCCGGGGCTCGGTCCAGCACATCCGCGACAAACTGTTCGCCGCGCTGGCGGCCAAGCATGAATGAAAAAAATTCCTGACTTCACGGAGCAGTACGGCACCGGCCGCGATTTCGATGATCTGGCCGAGTGCGTGACCACCACGCTGCGGCTGCAGGCCGACCACGAAAAGGACCGTGCCGGCGCAACATCGGGAAAAACCGGCGCCGATCTGGGCAAGGGCTGAGACATCCTCCGATGAAAAACCTAATAGACTGATTCATAATGCTTTTATCAAGCGCCCTGGACTGGTAAAATAGGGTCTCGGAAGCAACCTGTAAAATAATCCTGTGGCCAAGCGCAACGCAATCTACGCACAATCGGGCGGCGTCACCGCGGTCATCAACGCCACCGCCTGCGGCGTGATCGAAACCGCGCGCAAGCACCGCAGCCGCATCGGCAAGGTACTCGCCGGCCGCGACGGCATCATCGGCGTACTGACCGAAGACCTGATCGACACCTCCAGGGAAACGCCGACGGCGATCCGGGCACTGCGCCACACGCCGGCCGGCGCTTTCGGGTCGTGCCGCTACAAGCTGAAGGGACTGGAGGAAAACCGCGCGCAATACGAGCGGCTGATCGCGGTGTTCAAGGCGCACGACGTCGGCTATTTTTTCTACAATGGCGGCAACGATTCCGCGGACACCGCGTGGAAGGTGTCGCAAATTGCGGAAAAGCTCGGCTACCCGCTCCACTGCATCGGCATACCCAAGACCGTCGACAACGATCTCGTCGGCACCGACAACTGTCCCGGCTTTGGCTCGGTCGCTAAATACGTCGCCACCAGCATGCGCGAGACGGGCTATGACGTCGCATCGATGGCGCGCACTTCGACCAAGGTGTTCGTGCTCGAAGTGATGGGCCGCAATGCCGGGTGGATCACCGCGGCGTGCGGGCTGGCCGCGGAACACGCGGGCGATGCGCCCCATATCCTGCTATTTCCGGAAGTCGCGTTTGACCCCGAGAAATTCCTCGCGCGCGTGGAAACGGTGGTGAAGCAATACGGCTATTGCGCGATCGCCGCCTCGGAAGGGCTCAAGGATGCGAACGGCAGGCTGATGCTGGAATCGGGCCTGCGCGACGCCTTCGGTCACGCTCAACTGGGCGGCGTGGCGCCGGTCATCGCGGGCCTGGTGAGAAAGCGCTTCGGCTACCGCTGTCACTGGGCGGTCGCCGACTATCTGCAGCGGTCGGCGCGCCACATCGCCTCGAAAACCGACGTGAAGCAGGCTTATGCCGTGGGCAAGGCGGCGGTCGAGTTCGCCCTCACGGGCCGCAATGCCGTGATGCCGGTCATCGTGCGCAAATCCCACCGGCCCTACAAATGGACGATAGGCGTGGCCGAACTCAAGGACATCGCCAACCGCGAAAAAACGCTGCCGCGCCATTTCATCACCGACGACGGCTTTTACATCACGGCCCAGTGCCGCCGCTATCTCGCGCCGCTGATCCAGGGCGAAGATCCGCCGCCCTACAGGAACGGCCTGCCGGTATATGTGAGGCTCAAAAACGCCGGGGTGAAGAAGAAGCTTCACGACGAATTCAAAATCTAGCTTATGACCTTGGAAAGAGCAAAACAACTGCTTCAGGTGCAGGCCGGCTTCGGAGGGCCTTATAATGCGAATTCGTCCAAGCTGATCCTGTCCGAAGTGATGAAGGAGCCCGGGCAGCAGGCAGTGGACGAACTGATTGTCGGGCTCGCGCTCGACCGGATTTTCGGGTTCAAACCGGGCACGCGCTTCGAACGCGGCCTCGCGCTTGACCCCGAGAAAAACTAGAAGTGGTCTCAAAAGCAAGAGGCAAAACGGCCAGCCCTGATAATGGCCGATAATCAACGGGAGCAATCATGTCTGGTGGTCTGTTAATCGCGCTACTCTGCGCCATTGCCGCGCTGGTTTACGGCGGATATTCGATCAGGTGGATTCTCGCCCGGCCCAGCGGCAACGACCGCATGCGCGAGATCGCCGCAGCCGTGCAGCAAGGTGCCTCGGCGTATCTCAATCGTCAATACACGACGATCAGTATCGTCGGCGTCATCCTCTTCATCGTGATCGGTTTTGCGCTCAAATCGTGGGCGACCGCGGTCGGTTTCGCGGTCGGCGCGCTGCTGTCCGGACTCGCCGGTTACATCGGCATGAACGTCTCGGTGCGCGCCAATGTGCGCACCGCGGAAGCCGCGCGCACCGGCCTCAATGAAGCGCTCGCCATCGCCTTCCGCGGCGGCGCCATCACCGGCATGCTGGTGGTCGGCCTGGGGCTGCTGGGCGTGACGGTGTTTTTCTGGGTGCTGCTCGGCAGCGCAGAGCACGGCGCCTCGATCAAGAAAATCCTCGAGCCGCTGGTGGGGCTCGCCTTCGGCGGTTCGCTGATCTCGATTTTCGCGCGTCTTGGCGGCGGCATTTTCACCAAGGGCGCTGACGTCGGCGCCGACCTGGTGGGCAAGGTCGAAGCCGGCATTCCCGAGGACGATCCGCGCAATCCCGCGGTGATCGCCGACAACGTCGGCGACAACGTCGGTGACTGCGCCGGCATGGCGGCCGACCTGTTCGAAACCTATGCCGTGACCATCATCGCCACCATGCTGCTGGGCGCCCTGCTGCTGTCCAAGCCGGAAGTCGCGTTGACCGCCGCCACTTACCCGCTGGTGCTGGGCGGCGTTTCCATCATCGCCTCAA
>JAIESJ010000140.1 GCA_019746155.1 Burkholderiales bacterium | reverse complement strand
GCCAGCCAGACTTGCTATAACGCGAATTTCCACCAAGCTCTCCTTTGGCGTGCCCACCGCACGCGCGACAGTCGAAAAGAAGGAAGCCTGCGAAAGGAAACCGGACGAGAGCAACGAAAGCCCAAGACTGGTTACCGCCTCCCGCGGGATTCCACTCATACATTTAAAGGGCTTAGAGGCCGGTATCCGGGCTTGTGAGATTAAGCGTACCGCCTTCCCATGGATAATCCACAGTGGCATTTTGATACGCCCGCGCTCACTTACCGTTGCGGGGGCAGCACAGGAATTGCGTCCCTGCCAGGACGCGCACCTGTTTCCCGTTTAACCCAGCCGAGGGAGTCGGCTCAGGCACCTATAAGCCTGTTTCGATTTGAAATAAGTGTGCAGTACCTTAATTTCGAACCGAGGCGCGCCAATACTACAGATTAAAATCCGCTTTATCAATTTTCGGTTGGTCGGGAAACGCGTACAAAGATACACGGAACCTTGTTGACCCGGCGGGTGCCAGACCGCTACAACGCCTATCCGTTACCGGAGCGCAGCGTTATGATGGTGCTGGAATACGCATTCAAGTAGTTTCCTGGTTTGCCGCACGAAAAAAGCGGCGCGGGCAGCGCCGCTTTTTTCATTTTTATCAAAAGTTTGCTATTGTTCGCCTCGTGCTTGGAACCTATTCCGACAATATCCGCGTATGACCAGTACCGGGCTTTATCTGCGGCTGCTGAAATACGTCGCGCCATACCGGCGCGTATTCGCGCTGGCGCTCGCCGGCATGATGATTGTCGCGGCGACCGAGCCCGCGCTGCCGGCGCTGCTGAAACCTTTGCTCGACGGCACTTTTGTCGAGAAGGATGAGGCCATCATGCGCTGGATGCCGCTCGTCATCGTCGGCCTGTTCGTCGTGCGCGGGCTGGCCGAGTATACGGCGCATTATTCGATCACATGGGTGGGAAACAAGGTGGTGATGGACTTGCGCAATGCCATGTTCAAAAAGCTACTGGAGCTGCCCACCCCTTACTACGACAACCATCCGACCGGCAATCTCATTTCCAAGCTTACCTTCGATGTCGCGCAAGTGACCACCGCTGCGACCAGCGTGCTCACGGTGATATTCAAGGACGCGTTGTCCATTGCCGGGCTGCTGGCGTGGATGCTGTGGCTCAACTGGAAGCTCACGCTGCTGGCGCTGGTGATGACGCCGATGATCGTCGGCGTGGTGCGCATGGTCAGTATCCGCCTGCGCAATTCGAGCCGCGCGGTGCAGGCGGCGATGGGCGATGTCACACAGGTACTGCAGGAGGCGATCGAAGGCCACAAGGTGGTGAAGCTGTTCGGCGGCCAGCGTTATGAGGCGACGCGCTTTGCCGAGCAGATCAACCGCATGCGGCGCTTCGTCATGAAGCAGACGGCCGCCGCCGCCGCCAGCGTACCCATCGTGCAGTTTGTGGCCGCGTTGGCGCTTGCCGGCATCATTTATTTCGCGACACAGCAATCGCATGCCGATCAGATCACGATCGGCGGATTCATTTCCTTCATCACCGCGATGCTGATGCTGACGGCTCCGCTCAAACGCATCACCAGCGTAAACGAACCGTTGCAAAGGGGGCTGGCTGCGGCCGAAAGCGTGTTCGAGCTGATCGACCAGCCCGGCGAACCCGATCCGGGAGCCGCTGTCATTGCCCGCGCGCGGGGCGAGATTCGATTCGAAGACGTAAGCTTTGCCTACGGCGACGCGGAGCGGCTGGCGCTCGAGCATATCAATCTCACGGTTGCGCCGGGCGAGACCGTGGCGCTGGTGGGGGCTTCGGGCAGCGGCAAGACCACGCTCGCCAACCTGGTGCCGCGTTTCTATCATCCGACACGCGGACGCATTACGCTCGATGGCTGCGATCTCGAAGACCTCAGGCTGGCAAGCCTGCGTGCCAACATTGCTTTGGTGAGCCAGGACGTGGTGCTGTTCAACGACACGGTCGCCGCCAACATCGCCTATGGCGTGATGAACGGCGCGTCCGAGGCCGATATCACCGCCGCGGCGGAAGCTGCGCACGCGATGGAATTCATCCGCCACCTGCCGCAGGGACTGAAAACCTTGGTGGGCGAGAATGGCGCCAAGCTTTCGGGCGGCCAGCGCCAGCGGCTTGCCATTGCACGGGCGCTGCTCAAGAACGCGCCGGTGCTGATCCTCGACGAGGCGACTTCGGCCCTGGATTCGGAGTCGGAACGCCACGTGCAGGCCGCGCTTGAAGCGCTGATGCAAGGGCGTACTACCATCGTGATCGCGCACCGGCTGTCGACGATCGAGAAGGCCGATCGTATCGTCGTGCTCGATAAGGGGCGCATCGCGGAAATCGGCGGCCATCGCGAGCTGCTGGAGCGTGGTGGCATCTACGCCAAACTCTACCGCATCCAGTTCGAACTCGGCGCGCAGTCCCTTGCGCCCAGCCCGAACGCCAGAACATACTGAGGGCGCCGCCGAATAGCCGGCCGGCGGGAAGGGATTCCCGCCCGTGCACAATTTCGTGGCCGGATCGGTAACGTCAGCCGGTTGTTTGCCTGTCCCGATCCGCTAACTTCCCTGCTTCTTCCAGGTTCTGCGCCGAATAGCCGCTCATGAGCCACAGCAGTGCCCCGGGCAGGCTTGCCGCCGCGATGGTCAGGCCGAACAGCACCGAAACCGCGAACGCCGCGCTCGGAGGCACGTTGACGAAGCCGAAAGCGACCACCATTGCGCCTTCGCGCACCCCCCAGCCGGCGATCGAAACCGGTATCACGCTGATAAGCAGCACCGGCGGCACCAGCAGCAGGCAGTCCGTGAAGCGCACTTCCAGGTGCAGCGCCGTGGCAAGCCAGAACACGATAAAAACGAAAACGATAAATCCGATGACAGCCAAAGCGAGTATCGGTATCACGTAACCCGGTGTGAAAGTGAGCCGGCGCGCCAGGGCGACGAGGTCCGCCAGAGCGCGCGCGATGCGCCATTTGAGCAGGGACGGCGGAAGCCGGGGTAACGCGACGAACACGAGAAAACCGCCGATGCCGACTACCACAGCGGCGAGGATTGCCATGCGCGCGGCCGGGTCGGTCACGAGATCGAACAGCCATGGCAGGCCGGCGCCTGCCAGCAGCAGCAGCCCGACCAGAGAGATCGCCCGGTCCAGGATCACCGTGCGGGCGGCGTCGCCCGCCCCCAGCCCGGCGCGCCAGGCGCACCATATCCGCACTGCGTCCCCGCCTACGGAAGAGGGCAGGGTCTGGTTGAAGAAATGACCGATCAGCACGATGTGCAGCGCGGTTTTGAAAGGGATGTGATTGCCGCTGGCCTTGACCGCAATCATCCAGCGCAGCGTGTGTAAGGGAACGACGCCCAATGCGCAGATGATGGCCAGCGCGATCGTCCCGGCATCCACCTGCAGCAGGTGATGAAAAACGCCTTTCATGTCGAACGCGCGCACGACGATCCAGATCAGCGCCAGCGATACCGCAACCTTGGCGAACGTTTTGAAGAGTTTCATCGGGGCCTTGGGACAGGCGACGGCGGCCGGGAGAAGATTTACAGTTGACTGCGGAGGATGCGCGCAATGCGTTCTGCGGCATGCCCGTCGCCATAGGGCGAGCCGCCGCGCGCCATGGCTTCATAGTACGCGTTATCGGTGAGCAGGCGGCGGCATTCGGCCAGGATCGCCTCGGTGTCGGTGCCCACCAGTTTTGCGACGCCCAGTTCCACCGCTTCCGGACGTTCGGTGACTGTGCGCAGCACCAGCACGGGTTTGCCGAGCGCCGGCGCCTCTTCCTGGACGCCGCCGGAGTCGGTGAGAATGAAGCGTGCGTGCCGCATCGCCTGGACCAGCTCCGGATAGCCTAGCGGTTCGACGAGCGTGATTTGGGAATGGCCGTCGAGGATGTCATAGGCGGGTTTTCTCACATTGGGATTGGGGTGGACCGGGTAGAGCAGCGAGAGCTGCGGGAATTCGTCGCACAGCCGGCGTACTGCGCGAAACACGTTTTCCAGAGGCGCGCCGAAGTTCTCGCGCCGGTGCGCGGTGAGCAGCACCTGATGTCCGTGGTGCGGGCGCGCGGCGCGCTCGAGCTTGCCGGCCGTGAAGTGGAGCGCATCGATCACGGTATTGCCGGTGACATGCACCGCGCCGGGCGCCGCGCGTTCCGAAAGCAGGTTTTGCGCGGAGCGCGGCGTCGGGCAGAAATGGAAACTGGCAAGATGACCTGCCACGAGCCGGTTGAATTCCTCGGGGAACGGATTCTGCAGATCAAACGTGCGCAATCCCGCTTCGACGTGCGCAAAGGGAATTTTGCGGTAAAAACAGGCGAGCGCGGCACACATCACCGTCGTGGTATCGCCCTGTGCGATCACGAGCTCTGGCCGGGTGGCGGCGTAGTAGGCATCGAAGGAGGCCGTCAGCCGCGAGGTCAGCGCGGCGAGCGACTGGTTCTCGGTCATCACGTCGAGATTGTCGTTCGCGGTGATTTCGAACCAGTCGAGAAGCGGTGCCAGCAGATCGCGATGCTGCCCGGAGCACAGCACCGTGAGATCGAAATGCGGCTGTTCACGCAAAGTACGAATCACCGGCGCCATCTTGATGACTTCGGGCCGCGTGCCGATGATGCAGATGATTTTCCTGATTGCGCGTGTGGTCATTTTCTGCAGCGGGAAAGCGTTCCCGCGGCGTTTGGCGGATAGGGCGCCGGGACGAAGCCGTTATTCTAGCAGCCGGGGTGTCGGCAAAGGATTGCCGACCTACCACTTGGCCTCCATTCACCGGAACGGGTGGTGTTAACGGATCGCCGTCGATCGACGCTGCGGCGCCAGGCTGCTTATTGAGCTTTTCTTAACTGCATGACACGCTCTATGCCGCACCCCCCCCCCCACACCCACCGGGGGAGGGGAGATTAGAGACGTAAACGAATGTAATTAAATTA
>JAIESJ010000298.1 GCA_019746155.1 Burkholderiales bacterium | reverse complement strand
AATCTCAGGCGGCCGGAACTCGCCGCCGCCGCGCGACGATTGCACACCCCCACGCCGCGCATCGCGCTGGGGATCGCGCTGCGGGAAATCGCCCACAGCGCCATCGACATCTCCGACGGCCTGCTTGCCGACCTCGGCCATATCTGCGAGCGCTCGGGCGTTGCCGCAACCATCGAATTCGGGCGGTTGCCGGCTTCACCGCTGCTGCGGCGTTACATCGACCGGCCGGCGGCGCGTGCGGCGCTGCTCGGCGGCGGCGACGACTACGAGTTATGCTTTACCGCGGCGCCCGCGCGGCATCAGGTCATTCTCGGCATCGCCCGCCGCATCCGCCTGAAACTGACCTGTATCGGCACAGTGCGGCGGGCGATGCGCGGCACGCCCCAGGTCAGAGTGCTGGCCCGGAACGGCAGGCCGATGAACCCGAAACACGCTGGATTCGATCATTTTGGCTGAGATCGGGCGGATAGCGTCGTGGCGCTTTGTGCTGCGGCATCCGGCACACTTGCTGGCATTCGGCTTCGGGGCGGGTCTCGCTCCCGTCGCGCCGGGCACGGCCGGTACGCTGCTCGCTTTCCCCCTGTTCTGGCTGCTGCAGCCCCGCTTGTCGGCAACCGAGTTTCTGGCGCTGCTTGCGGTCATGTTCGCCGCCGGGATCTGGGCCTGCGAGAAAACCGGGCGCGCGCTCGGCGTGGCCGACCACGGCGGCATGGTGTGGGACGAAGTGGTGGCGTTCCTGCTGGTGCTGTTTTTCACGCCGGATTCCCTCTACTGGCAGGCTTTCGCATTTCTCCTGTTCCGGCTGTTCGATATACTCAAGCCGCAACCGATCCGCTACTACGACCGGACCTTCAAGAGCGGTTTCGGCGTGATGCTCGATGACCTGGTGGCCGCTTTCTACGCCTTGCTGGTGCTGGCGCTGTGGCGAACTTTCATGGGCTGAAGAAAGAACATGTCTGATAAAAAGCTCTATCGACTGGCGGAACAGGTCGGGCAGGCGCTGCAGGCGCGCGGACTCATGCTCGCCACCGCCGAGTCCTGCACCGGCGGCTGGATCGCCGAAGCGGCAACCATGGTGCCCGGCAGCTCGGCGTGGTTCGAGCGCGGTTTCGTCACCTATACCTATATTTCCAAACGCGAAATGCTGAACGTGAGCGCCGCGACGCTGGGCACGCACGGCGCGGTCTCCGAGCCGGCGGTGCGGGAAATGGCACGGGGCGCTCTGGCGGCGAGTCATGCGCAGATTGCCGTGGCGGTGAGCGGCACCGCCGGGCCCGGCGGCGGCACGCCGCAGAAGCCGGTCGGCACGGTGTGCTTCGCATGGGGGATCAAGAGCGGCGATCTGCATTCGGAAACACAATATTTTACGGGTGATCGCGAAGCGGTGCGCAGGCAGTCGGTGGAACACGCGCTCGAAGGCGTGTTGCGTTTGCTGGAAGGGGTTACAAAATAAGCCTCTGCAGGTCATCCGCAACCGGACAGCTGCGTTAAGCGACTTGTGCCCCGAGTTGTGCCATAATTTCAGGCCTATTTGCAGAGGAAAATAATGGACGAGAACAAAAGCAAGGCCTTGTCCGCCGCGCTGTCCCAGATCGAAAAGCAGTTCGGCAAGGGTTCGATCATGCGCCTGGGCGAATCCCCGATTTCCAAGGACATCGAGGTCGTGTCCACCGGCTCGCTCGGTCTCGATATCGCACTCGGTATCGGCGGGCTGCCGCGCGGGCGCGTGGTCGAGATCTACGGCCCTGAATCGTCGGGCAAAACCACGCTGACGCTGTCGGTGATCGCGCAGATGCAGAAGCTCGGCGGCACTGCGGCCTTTATCGACGCCGAGAATGCGCTCGACCCGCAGTATGCGGCCAAGCTCGGCGTCGACGTCGAACAGTTGCTGATTTCGCAGCCCGACAACGGCGAGCAGGCGCTGGAAATCGCCGACATGCTGGTGCGTTCGAGTTCGGTCGACGTGGTGGTGATCGACTCGGTCGCGGCGCTGGTGCCCAAGGCCGAAATCGAGGGCGAGATGGGCGAGCCGCAGATGGGCCTGCAGGCGCGGCTCATGTCGCAGGCGCTGAGGAAGCTCACCGCCAACATCAAGCGCTCCAACACGCTGGTGATTTTCATCAACCAGATCCGCATGAAAATCGGCGTGATGTTCGGCAATCCCGAGACCACCACCGGCGGCAACGCGCTCAAGTTCTACGCCTCGGTCAGGATCGACATCCGGCGCATCGGCGCGATCAAGAAGGGCGACGAGGTGATCGGCTCGGAGACGCGCGCCAAGGTCGTCAAGAACAAGGTGGCGCCGCCGTTCCGCCAGGCCGAGTTCGACATTCTCTACGGCACGGGGATTTCGCGCGAGGGCGAGATCATCGAGCTCGGTGTCGCGCACAAGATTATCGACAAGTCCGGCGCGTGGTATACCTACGGCAAGGAGCGCATCGGGCAGGGCAAGGATAATACGCGCGACTATCTGAAGGAACACCCCGAGATCGCGCAGGAAATCGAGGCCAAGATCCGCGCCGCGTTAGGCGTGACCGGGGCGGGCCAGGCCCAGGCTGCTCAAACCACCGAGCCTGCGTAGCCGCGGGCAGGGTGCGCGGGATAAAGCCGGCGCGCAAGGGACCGATAGCGGGTCGGATCTGCCGGCCAAGCCGGCGGCTCCGTCGTTCGCGGAGCCGGTGCCCCGCAGTTTTCCAGGTCAGGCAAACAGCATGGCGGAGCAGCGGCAGCCGAAGAGAAACAGGCCGGAACCCGGCCTGCGCGCCCGGGCGCTCGGGCTCCTGGCGCGCCGCGAGCATTCGCGTCTGGAGCTTGAGCGCAAGCTTGCGCCCCATGCGCAGGACGCGCACGAACTCGAAGACCTGCTGGATGATTTTACGCGGCGCGGCTGGCTCTCCGAGCGGCGCGTCGTCGAGCAGATCGTACACGCGCGGCGCGGCAAATTAGGCAGTCAGCGTATCCGGCGGGAACTGCTCGACAAGGGTATTGCCGCGGCGCTGGTCGCGGAGGTGCTGCCCCAGCTCAAGGAGGGGGATATCGAGGCGGCGCGCGCGGTGTGGCAGAAAAAATTCGGAAAATCCCCGCGCAACATGGCCGAACGCGCAAGGCAGGTCAGGTTCATGCTGGGACGGGGATTTGCGCTGGACACGGTATTGCGCGTGATCGAGCAGGGGGGTGGCGATGAATAAAGGGGCGCCGGCGGTATTTGGGGCAGTTCGATGAAAAGCAACGAGATTCGTAAAAAATTTCTGGATTATTTCGCCGGCAAGGGGCACGCCATCGTGGCTTCCAGCCCGCTGGTGCCGGGCAACGACCCGACACTGCTCTTCACCAACTCCGGCATGGTGCAGTTCAAGGACGTATTCCTGGGACAGGACAGGCGGCCGTACGTGCGCGCAACCACCGCGCAGCGCTGCGTGCGTGCCGGCGGCAAGCACAACGACCTCGAGAACGTCGGCTATACCGCGCGCCACCATACCTTCTTCGAGATGCTCGGAAATTTCAGTTTCGGCGATTACTTCAAGCGCGAAGCGATTGAGTTCGCCTGGGAACTGCTGGCCTCGGTTTACAAGCTGCCGGTAGACAAGCTGTGGGTCACGGTCTACAAGACGGACGACGAAGCCTACGACATCTGGTCGCAAGACATCGGCGTGCCGCGCGAGCGCATTGTGCGCATCGGCGACAAAGCCGGCGGCGGCTCGGACAACTTCTGGCAAATGGCCGACACCGGGCCGTGCGGCCCCTGCAGCGAGATTTTCTACGACCACGGTCCGGGGGTCGAGGGCGGCCCGCCGGGATCGAAAGACGCCGACGGCGACCGCTACATCGAGATCTGGAATCTGGTGTTCATGCAGTTCAACCGCGACGACAAGGGCGCGCTCAAGCCGCTGCCCAGGCCGTCGGTCGACACCGGCATGGGGCTCGAGCGCATCGCCGCCGTGCTGCAGGGGGTGCATTCGAATTATGATATTGATTTATTTCAGGATTTAATCAAGGCGGCGGCGCGTGAAACGCACAGCAAGGACCTCGCCAGCAATTCGCTCAAGGTCATCGCCGACCATATCCGCGCCTGCTCGTTCCTGATTGTCGACGGCGTCATACCCGGCAACGAAGGCCGCGGCTACGTGCTGCGGCGCATTATCCGCCGCGCCATCCGCCACGGCTACAAGCTGGGCCAGACCGAACCGTTTTTCCACCGCCTCGTCGATGATCTGTCGCGGGCGATGGGCGGGGCTTACCCCGAACTCGTGCAGGCCAGGGAGCGCGTTGCGCAGGTGCTCAAGCAGGAGGAGGAGCGCTTCGCGGAAACGCTGGAGAACGGCATGAAAGTGCTGGAGGGCGCGCTCAACCGCGAAGACAAAATGCTCGATGGCGAGACCGTGTTTCAGCTCTACGACACCTTCGGCTTTCCGGTGGATCTCACCGCCGACATCGCGCGTGAACGGGACGTGCGCATCGACTATGCCGGTTTCGAGGCGGCGATGCAGCGCCAGCGCGAACGGGCACGCGCCGCATCGAGGTTTTCAATGACGACGAGTGTCGAGTATTCCGGCAGCGCCACCGAATTTCACGGCTACGACACGCTGCAGCTCGAGGGCACGGTGGTGGCGCTGTACCGTGAAGGCACGCAGGTGCAGGAAATTGCGGCGGGCGATACCGCGGTGGTGGTGCTCGACCGCACACCGTTCTACGCGGAGTCGGGCGGCCAGGTCGGCGATCGCGGGGAACTGGCCGGCGAGTGCGGTACTTTTGAGGTGGAGGATACGCAGAAAATCCAGGCTGAAGTGTTCGGTCACAAAGGCGTGCTCAGGACGGGGCGGCTCGGGGTGGGCGACAAGGTCATGGCGGCTGTCGATCCTGTGGCCCGGGCGCGCGCTGCATGCAACCATTCGGCCACGCATCTCATGCACGCGGCCTTGCGC
>JAIESJ010000054.1 GCA_019746155.1 Burkholderiales bacterium | reverse complement strand
CCACTGGAGCAACAGTGCCAGCACCGCCGCCGGTACCGCTCCGGCGAGCAGCATCGTACTGTCGTTGACCGCCAGCCCTGCCACGATGCGCTCGCCGTAGCCACCGGCGCCGATGAAAGCCGCGATGGTCGCGGTGCCGACGTTGATTACCGCCGAGGTCTTGATGCCGGCGAGTATCGAGCGTGCCGCAAGCGGTAGTTCGATCAGCCTGAGCCGCGCTGCTGCCGGCAGCCCCAGCGCCTGCGCCGATTCCCTGAGCGGCGTGGCGATGTCGATGAGCCCGCTGTGCGTGTTGCGTACAATGGGGAGCAGCGCATAGAGAAACAGCGCGATGACTGCCGGAACAGTGCCAATCGTTCCCATCAGCGTAATCAGGAACGCCAGCAGCGCCAGCGACGGTATGGTTTGCAGCATACCGACCGACGCCAGTATCCAGTATGCCGCCCGCGGCGAGCGTGCTGCCCAGATGCCAAGCGGAATCCCGGCTGTCACGCTCAGCACGAGCGAGGCAAATACCAGCAGCAGGTGCTGCAGGGTGAGCCGTCCCAGGTCCTCTCCAAACAGCGTGGCCAAAAACGATTCGCGCGTGACGCCCGCCGCGGAAGCCATGCCGCTGCCGGGTACCGCGAGAAACCGGTTCGCGGCTTCGGCAAAGGACGCGCCCGAGAGTTCGACCAGCCCGTTCAGCTCGATCATGCGCGGCGCTGAAAGCCGCCCCTCGAGGTCCTGCAGCGCGGCCCAGGATTTGGGGAACCGCTGCGGCAGGTCGAGCCGGTAAATGAGCACCGCGTTGTAGGCCGGAAAAAAACCGCGGTCATCGGCAAGCGTCCGCAAGCGATATTTGCCGATCTTGGCATCGGTCGTGTAGATGTCGATCACATCCACCCGCCCCGAGGCCAACGCCTCGTACGCCAGCCCGTGATCGAGTCCGCGTGGCGCCTTGAACGGCAACCGGTAGGCCTGCCTGAGCGCAGCCCAGCCGTCCTTGCGGTTCAGAAATTCCTGCGAAATTCCCAGTCTCAGCTCCTGATGGCGTGCCAGGTCGGAGATACGGGAAACACCCAGCGCTGCGGCATGTTCCTCGCGCATCGCCAGTGCGTAAGTGTTGTTAAACCCGAGAGGAACCGCCACACCCAGTCCGAGCGGCGCAAGCTCCCGCCTGAGCTCTTCCATGCTTGCCGGAGTTTTGCGTTTCAACAGTTCGAAGGCAATGGTCCCGGTATATTCAGCATAGACGTCGATCGCGCCGCTGGCGAGTGCCGAGAACACGATGGCGGTATTGCCCAGCCCCTGCTTATGCACAGCACGCGCTTCGCCGGCAGCGTTCACCTTCTGGGCGATGATTTCGGCAAGAATGTAGGATTCGGTGAAGCGCTTGGAGCCGACGTTGAGTAGGGGCTGCGCCAGACATAATGTCGGCAGCATCAGCAGCGCGAGTAAGCGCAGGGCCATCACCCCGCATTCTCCGGCAGCGTCGCGCGCTGGGCACGTATGAAATCGCGCACGTAGTCTTCTGCCGGATGGTGCAGCAGATCGGCGAGCGTGCCCCGCTGCACAATGCGGCCGTCGCGCATCATGACGATGGTGTCGCCAAAGTAAGCCGCCTCGTTCATGTCGTGCGTGACCAGCACCACGGTCTTTCCCAGCGCCCCGAAAATATGCTTGAGCTCGTCCTGAAGCTCGTAACGGGTGACGGGATCGAGCGCTCCCAGCGGCTCGTCAAGCAGCAGCACCTGCGGATCGAGCATCAAGGCACGCATGATACCGATGCGCTGGCGTTGGCCGCCCGACAGATCCCGCGGAAACCGTTGAAGCAATTCAACCGGAATGCGCACCAGATCCGCCAGCGTTTTCATGCGCCTGCCGATCCAGTCTTCACTGCGTTCGAGATACCGCGCCAGCAGCGCCACGTTGCGCTCGGCGGTCAGATGGGGGAACAGCCCGCCTTCCTGAATCACGTAGCCGATGCGATGGCGCAGTTGCTCGATGTTGTCCACGCGCAGTTCTTCGCCGTCGAACAGCAAGCGCCCGGTATCGGGATGGATCAGTCCGACGATCATTCTCAGCAGCGTCGACTTGCCGCAGCCGCTGGGACCGATCAGCACAGTCGTCTTGCCGCGCTCGAAACCGAGCGTAACCGGCGCCAGTACGGTATGCAGACCGTAGCTCTTGGAGACGTTTTCGAGCGTGATCAAGGCAGACGCATAGTCCTCCATGGTGGCAGAATGTTAACATGCGCCGTCGCCATCTGTCGGACTCGACGGTGACTGCCGCGGCATGATGCTGGCACAATTACGTTTGTCCACGAACAGGCCCCTCCAAGGATTCTCAACATGAAGCCCAGGGATTATCAGCTCGACGCCTACTGGATGCCCTTTACCGCCAACCGCCAGTTCAAGGCCGCGCCGCGCATGTTCGTCGCCGCAAAAGACATGCACTACGTCACCGATGACGGCCGCAAGGTGCTCGACGGCACCTCGGGCTTATGGTGCGTGAACGCGGGCCACTCCCGGCCGAAGATCGTCGAGGCCGTCAAGAAGCAGGTCGAGACCATGGACTACAGCCCCGCCTTCCAGATGGGGCACCCGAGCGCGTTCCGCGTCGCCGAGCGCCTCGCCAAAATGGCGCCGGGCGACATCGATCATGTCTTCTACTGCAATTCGGGTTCGGAAGCTGTCGATACGGCGCTGAAAATCGCGCTGGCCTATCATCGCGCGAGAGGCGAAGGCCAGCGCAACGTGCTGGTGGGTCGCGAGCGCGGCTACCACGGTGCAGGCTTCGGCGGCATCTCGGTCGGCGGTATTCCCGCCAACCGCAAGGCTTTCGGCAGCCTGCTGCCGCGCGTTGACCACCTCGCGCATACTCACAACATCGAGGAAAACGCCTTCTCCCGCGGCCAGCCCGCCTGGGGCGCGCACCTTGCGGACGAACTGGAAACCCGCATCATCCCACTGCACGACGCCTCCAACATCGCCGCCGTGATCGTGGAGCCAATGGCGGGATCGACCGGCGTACTCATTCCGCCCAAGGGCTATCTCGAACGGCTGCGCCAGATTTGCGACAAGCACGGCCTGCTGCTTATATTCGACGAGGTCATCACCGGCTTCGGGCGCGTGGGCCCCTGCTTCGCCGCCGATGCGGTAGGCGTGGTGCCCGACATGATCACCATCGCCAAGGGCATCACCAATGGCATGGTGCCGATGGGTGCGGTGCTCGTGCGCCGCGGCATCTACGATGCGGTGGTCAACGCCGCGCCGCCCGACATGGTCGAACTGTTCCACGGCTATACCTACTCCGGCCACCCGCTCGCTACCGCCGCGGCGGAAGCAAGCCTCGACACCTTCGAGGAAGAAGGGCTCTTCAAGCGCGCGCAGGAACTTGCGCCCTACTTCGAGCAGGCGATGCACAGTCTGCGCGAGATGCCCCACGTTATCGACATCCGCAACATGGGCCTGGTGGCGGGCATCGAGCTTGAATCCAAGCCCGGCAAGCCCGCGGAGCGCGCGTTCAAGACCTTCCTCAAGTGCTACGAAAAAGGCCTGCTGATCCGCACCACCGGCGACATCATCGCTCTCTCGCCCCCGCTTATCGTCAGTAAAGCGCAGATCGACGAGCTCGTCGGCATCCTGGGTGACGCGCTGCGCGAAGTTGGGCGGGATTAAGCCTTCCGCTCAAGTTTTCTTTTCCCGCCGGGGCGGAGCGGGTAATGATGCGGCAGTTCAAAACTCCTCGGCATCAGCTACCGGGTTATCCACCATGGTCGTCTGCCAGTAGCGGCGATAGACCGCACGATAGGGTTCGATCTGAATGCCGCTGGCCGCACCGAACGTAAGCGTCAGTGCCCCATCGCGGTCGGTACGGTAAATCCTGCTGCCGAGCCCGCGGTAACGTTCGACGGCTTCCGGATGCGGATGGCCGAAGCGGTTACGGTAACCCACCGGGATGATCACGGCCTGCGGCTTGACCTCGCGCACGAACTCCGGTGTTGACGAGGTTTTACTGCCATGGTGTGGAGCCACCAGTACGTCGGCAGGCAGAGCGGCACGTTGCGCCGACAGCAGTTCGTCTTCCGCTTTGCGCTGGATATCCCCCGGCAGCAGGACTTTTCCGGCGCGCGTGGTTATTTTGAGCACACAACTGCGGTCATTGTCCTTGATACGGCCCTGGTCATAACTGGTACGCGACGGATGCAGCATCTCGAAACGAACGCCGTCCCATTCCCAGTCCTGCCCGGCGAAGCACCGGAACGCCTGCGACGCTTCGAGCGGCAGCGGGTCCATGTCAGGCAAGGACGTGAACAGTGCTGCGACCGGCAGCGCCTGCAGCGTCGATAGCGCGCCGCCGCTGTGGTCGGCGTTGTCGTGGCTCACGATCATGCCGTCGAGCCGGTGCACGCCGGCCGCGCGCAGGTACGGCACGATGATGCGGTTGCCGCTGTCGACGTTAGGGCCGAACGCCGGCCCCGTGTCGTAGAGCAGCGCATGGTTGCGCGTCTGCGCCACCACCGCCAGCCCCTGTCCGACGTCGAGCACAGTAAGTCTGAGCACGCCTTCATCAAGCTTGGGCGGCAGCACCATGAATAAAGGCAGAAAACCGATCGTGCCCAGCCAGCGCGCCGGGAAACCGCGCGGCAGCAGCAGCCATGCCGCGCCCACGGCCGAGACCACCACCGTCCAGGCGGGGGGTGCGTGCTGCTGCCATACCGCGGCGGGAACATTGCTCATCCAATCGAGCAGCGCCATGCACCAGGCCATGATCTCGTGCGCGGCGAGCAGCACGAAATCGAAAGGCAGCAGCATGCCGAA
>JAIESJ010000307.1 GCA_019746155.1 Burkholderiales bacterium | reverse complement strand
CGCTGAATCGCCGGACGAGATCGTTCCACCTGATGTCGGTGTCGGGGTCACGCCCCTGGCCCACCAGCCAGCTCCTGCGCTCGAGGTGATCGACCACTACCGCCCAGTCGTAGATACCGATCACCATCTCGGGAATTTTCTCGGCGTCTTCTGCCACGGCAGGCAGGGACTCCAGCCGCCGCGCCAGATCGTAGCCGAAATAGCCGATGGCTCCGCCACAGAACGGCAGTTCGCCGCCGCATCCGGCATCCATCTCAAGATAGCGCCTGAGCAACGCAAACGGGTCTTCGCGCGAGAGTTCGATCGCGTCGGCGTGGATTTCGGTCAGATTGCCGCGGGTGACGAGACGAACAAACGGCTGTGCCGCGATGATGTCGTACCGTGATTGGGCCGGATGATGCTGACCGCCGTCGAGAAATACCGCCCACGGCAAGTCGGCAACCGCCTCAAAAAGTGCGGCGCTATCAGGACGATAGGGAAGTTCTGTCAGCAGCGGTGCGGCCATGAACGGGGAAAAAAACAGTTGACGAAAGCGTAATTTTGCCTGAATTCGCACGGTCAGCGCTACGCGGGCCGTCGCGGCGATGATTGCCGCGTCCCCAGGCACCGCTTTGCGTATTGAGCGGCTCACGCGCCCCCCTGGAAAAGCATGAACGCGAAGAATCCCTGATTGGCCTTCCCTGGCGTCCTTCGCGGCTCAGGTTTTTCTCCATGACCTCGGTGTTCTCTGTGGCTGACTGCTTTTTCAGAGGTACACTGTGTCGCAATGAATACATCAACATCGTCCGACAGGCCGCGCTACCGGGGGCGTTTCGCGCCCTCGCCTACCGGACCGCTGCACTTCGGCTCGCTGGTGGCGGCCATGGGCAGCTATCTCGAAGCAAAGAGCCGCGGCGGCGAGTGGCTGGTGCGTGTCGAAGATCTCGATCCGCCGCGTGTTATGCCCGGCGCGGCGGCCGACATCTTGCGCACGCTCGAAACCTGCGGCATGCGCTGGGACGGTGCGGTGGTGTATCAAAGCGCGCGCAGCGATGCCTATCACGCCGCGCTGCACGAACTGCGGCAGCGCGGCGTGCTTTATCCGTGCGCGTGCAGCCGGCGCGAAATCGCCGATTCCGGCATCTCCGGCATCGAAGGCTATGTCTACCCCGGCACCTGCCGCCTTGGCCTGCCGGCGGGTAAGGCTGCCCGTGCCTTGCGCGTCGATACCCGCGGCACCGCTATTGAGTTCGACGACGCGCTGCAGGGCCGCATTGCGCAGAACGTGGAAACCGAAATCGGCGATTTCGTGCTCTACCGCTTTGACCGGGTGTTCGCCTACCAGCTCGCGGTGGTGGTCGATGATGCCGAACAGGGGGTCACCGACGTGGTCCGGGGCGCCGACCTGCTCGACTCGACGCCACGCCAGATTTACCTGCAGCGGCTGCTCGGCCTGCCGGCGCCGCGTTACGCTCACTTGCCGGTCGCGGTGAACGAGCATGGCGAGAAACTCAGCAAACAAACTCTCGCGGCGCCCATCGATGCATCACGGCCGCTGCCGTCGCTGATCGAGGTGCTGCGCTTGCTCGGTCAGCAGCCCGCGCCGGAACTGGCGTCAGCGGGCATCGAGGAATTCTGGCAGTGGGCTATTGCCAACTGGCGCATCGGACGCGTGCCGCGCACGCGCCGGATTACCGCAGTCAGATAACGCCGTGTTCGCGCAGGCGCCGGATGTCCTCGGCGCTGAAGCCCTGTTCTTTCAGTATCGCCTCGGTGTCGGCACCGACCGGGCGCGGCGGCGTTTCCGCCTTCGGCCCGCCATGATCAAAGCGAAACGGCGCCAGCGGCACCTTGATATCACGCGCAAAATCCGTCTCGAGCGCGGAGAACGTATGAAACAGCCCGCGCGATGCGATCTGCGCGTCGGCGACACAGTCCGGTATCGTTCGTACGCGCCCCGCAGGCACGCACAATTCGTTGAGCAGCGCCTCCCATTCCACCGCGCTACGTGTCATCAGCGCCTGCTGTATCTCCGCCCGCAGCGCAGGAACGTTGTCGTGACGCGACGCGGGCTCGGCAAAACGCGGATCGCTGTTGAGCGCCTCCAGCCCCAGGCCCTTGAGCAGGTTCTGGTATTGATGCTCTTCGTTGATGGCGAGCGCCAGCAAACCGTCGGCGGTGTTGAACGTGGTGGACGCCGGCGCGCGGCTCGACGCGTCATTACCCCCGGGCTTGGGCGGCACGCCGGTATTGAGGTAGGCGGTGACGGCCGATGCCATGAGTATCATCGTCGTGTCGAGCATCGAAAGATCAATATACTGTCCCGTGCCGGTCCGGCTGCGCTGGTAAAGCGCCGCCGAAACCGCGTAGGCCGCAGCAATGCCTGTCGCGTAATCGATGATCGGGGGGCCCACCTTGAGCGGCGCACTCTGCGGCGTGCCGGTGATGCTCATCAATCCCGACCAAGCCTGGATCACGCTGTCGTACGCGGGATGGTGCTTTTTAGGGCCGGTGTTGCCGTACGCCGTGATCGAGCAGAAGATGGCTTTGGGATTGACCGCTTTGACATCCTTGTAGCCGATCCCGCGCCGCTCTGCGGAGCCCGTACGCAGGTTCTGCACCACCACGTCCGCGTCCGCCGCAAGCTTCAGGAAAATCTCCCGCCCCTCGGATTTGTCGATATCGAGGGCGAGAAAGCGCTTGTTGGCCGACTGGGTCATGAAGCCCAGCGACATCCCCTGTTTGCCGAATGACGGATCGGCTTCGGTGCGCCAGCGCACCGTCTCTCCGCGACCGGGGCGCTCAATCTTGATCACCGTGGCGCCGAGCAATCCGAGCTGGTAGGCGCAGAACGGCCCCGCCAGCACTCGCGTCAGATCCAGTACTTTAACCCCTGCGAACGGCTGCGTTTCCAAAGCAAGGCTCTCCATGTGATTCAGCGCTGAAGTATAGAGCACGCATCGCGGGCACGTCACCCCGGATCGGCGGCATGAGGGACAATCCAGCGCGCCCGATGATGGCCTTCTCACGAGATTGCACGAAGGGAAATTTATCTCGCGACGACAGCGGTCGCGCGCGGATCAAGCTGCGTGAGCTTATGCTTGTCGTTTGTGACCTTGGCGATCAGTTCGCGGATGCGCGGAATGACGGCGCGCGTCGCTTCTTCGCCGGCCGCCATGTTTTCGAGCTTGTGCTGGAAATCGGTGATGCGCGAACGGATGGTCGGCGGCCGGATCACGATATCGGCAAGCTCGGCCTCCGTAGATCCGCGCCAGGACACGTCGACCGCGATGACGATGTCGGCGCCCATGGCGCGCGCCACCGGCGCGGGCACGCGGCTCGCCACCCCGCCATCGACGTATTCCGCACCGCGTATGATCACGGGCCAGAACAGCCTGGGCACGCTTGCCGAAGCACGCACCGCCAGACCGGTGTTGCCGCGATTGAATACCGTCATGCGGTTGGTCTCGCGCTCCGCGGCGATTGCCGCGAACGGCTTGTCGAGCGCTTCGATCGGCCGGTTGCCGAGCGTCTCGTTGATGAACTCCTGCAGGCGGCCGCCTTCGATAACGCCGGGGCCAAACAGCGTGAAGTCGAGCAGATCGTTGTCCTCCACCTGCAAAGCGATCTTCTCGAGGGATTCCGCGCGATATCCTCCCGCATAGAGCGAGGCGACGATCGCGCCGGAACTCGCGCCGACCAGAAGGTCGGGTTCGATGCCTGCGGCTTCCAGCGCCTTGATGACGCCGACGTGGGCAAAGCCGCGCGAGCCGCCGGCGCCCAGCACGAGACCGATGATGGGCCGCGGGGCCGTGAGCGGCGTGATCCGCTCGGTGCGCGGCGCATCCTTGCCGGTATAATTGACCGGAGAAGTGACACAGGCGGAAAGCGCCGCCGCCAGCGCCAGAACAATCCATTTGTGAAACGCCGTTCTTGATCTCATCCGAAAAACCAGACCATGAAACAACACCGCCGCGTTCGGCAAGTTCCGCATTCCCGCCCGCTCAGTTTGCCGGAAACGACAACCAAATTGGTGCAGTTTACATGGCATTCCGATTGCTTTCCCGGGCCGAAGCCGCCAGAATTATCCGGGGAAACATGTACCGATCAACAACGACAAACAACCTGAGGAGTAAATCATGAAGTTCCGGGGAGCCCTGTTGTCCACGCTTGCCTTGATTGTTGTGACCTTGAGCAGTTCGCCGACGAATCCGGCAACCGCCGCAGACGCCGCCAAAGATTACCCCAACCGCCCCATCCGCTACCTCATGCCCAACGCGCCCGGCAGCTCGAATGATACGCTCGCCCGCATTGTCGTCGCCAAGCTCGGCGAGGTTCTCGGCCAGCAAGTCGTGGTCGATAACCGGGCCGGTGCGGGCGGAATTCTGGGCATGGAAATCGGCAAGAACGCGAATCCCGACGGTTACACGCTGGTGGCCGCGTCCACCGCCGCGATGTCGATCGCACCCCATCTCCACAAGAAACTGCCCTACGACCCGGTCAAGGATTTCGAGTTCATCTCGCTGTATGCGGTCACGCCCAATGTGCTGGTCGTCAACCCCGGGCTGCCGGTCAAGAGCGTCAGGGAACTGATCGATTATGCCAAGTTGAAAAACGGGCAGATCAATATGGCATCGGCGGGTGCCGGCGCGCAAAGTCATCTGAGCGGCGCCGCATTCATGCTCGCAGCCGGGATGGAATCGCTGCACGTGCCCTACAAGGGCGGCGGCGCGTCGGTCGCGGCGGTAGTGGCCGGCGAATCCCAGTGGACGCTCACGCCGGCGCCGGCAGTATGGTCGCTGGTCAAG
>JAIESJ010000170.1 GCA_019746155.1 Burkholderiales bacterium | reverse complement strand
CGGCGGCGAGAACGGGCTGCTGATGCGCCACGCCGCCGACATCAGGGAAGCCGACATCAACCCGCTCATCGTCTCCGAATCCGGCGCAGTCGCCGTGGACGCACGCTTCATACTGGCCTAGACATGGAAAACCAGCACATCATCGACAGCTACACGCCGCTGTTCGCACCGAAAACCGTCGCGGTGGTCGGCGCCTCGACCAAGGGCGGCGCGCTGCCCAACGTCTTCATCCGCCGCATCCGCGAGTTTGGCTACAGCGGAGAGATTTATCCCATCCATCCTTCCGCAGCGGAAATCGATGGCTTGCGTGCTTATCGCAGCCTGGCCGAGACGCCGCAGCCGGTGGACTACGCTTATATCGCGATTGCCGCGGCGCAGATACCGGCGCTGCTGTCTGCAGCCAACGGGCGTGTGCGCTACGCGCAGGTGATTTCCAGCGGCTTCGGCGAGGTCGACGAGGGCAAGGGCCTGCAGGATGAGCTCGCCGCTGCCGCACGCGCAGGCGGCATGCGCCTGCTCGGCCCCAACTGTCTCGGCATCTATACGCCGCGCGGGCGCGTCACGTTCACCGAGATCGGGCCCAAGGAGGTCGGGCCGGTCGGCATCATCTCGCAAAGCGGGGGGCTCGGCACCGACATCATCCGCCGCGGCATGGGACGCGGCCTCAGGTTCTCGGGGCTGGTGACGGTGGGCAACTGCGCCGACGTGACGCCCAGCGACCTGCTCGAGTTCTATCTTGCCGATCGGCAGACGCGCGTCATCGGCATGTATATCGAAACCGCGAAGGACGGCCGGCGCCTGTTCGAGATCCTGCGCGCGGCGAAAGCGCGCAAGCCGGTGGTCATCCTCAAGGGCGGGCGCACCAGCCAGGGGCTGACGGCGGCAGCCTCGCATACCGGTTCGCTCGCCGGCGACGACCGCGCCTGGGTGGCACTGTCGCGCCAGACCGGCTGTGTGCTGGTGGACACGCTGGACCAGTTCATCGACACGCTGCTGATTTTCCAGGCGCTCACGCCGCAACCGCGGCATCCGACGCGGCGCGTGGCGCTGTTCGGCAACGGCGGCGGCACCAGCGTGCTCGCCACCGACTTCTTCGCCCGTCTCGGGCTCGATGTCGCGCCTTTCGAGCAGTCGACCATAGATGCGCTGGCGGCGCTCAAGCTGCCGCCGGGCACCAGCATCACCAATCCCGTGGACTGCCCGGTGGGCACGCTGCAGCAGGAAGAGGGCCGCGTGGCGGAGAAAATCCTCGACATCATCCACGCCAGCGGCAAACCGGAAGCGCTGGTGATGCATCTCAACCTGTCGGCTTTCGTCGGCCGCACCAAGCCCGAGGTGCTGGACAACCTCGTTGCCGCCGCGCTGCGCGTGCAGGAGCATTATCCGGGGCTCGCGCATTTCGTGCTGGTGCTGCGTTCCGACGGCGAGCCCTCGCTGGAGGAGCGCAAGCGCGAATTCCGCGCCAAGGCGGTGGCGCTGGGGGTGCCGGTCTACGACGAGATGAGCAATGCCGGCGGCGCGCTCGCCGCGCTGCAGGCGCACGAGCGTTTCGTCCACACTCGTGGCGCATAATCTTTCCACCGGCGGAGCCGTCTCAAAAAGCGAACGCATGTTTCGTGAATTGCTTCACGCTGACGCCATGGCGTCTTGAACCGACGCTGTTTTCCAGCGCGGCGTGGATTACAGATGCTTACACTTTGTTACGACCTTAAAGTTAACGGTCCGACAGCCACGGCGTTAATGGGGACATGGGAATTGCCCCATGTTTAGCTCTGAGGAGAAACAGACCATGAACGCAAGAGCCACCGTTATTGCCCTGATGATCGCCACGCTGCCTGCCGCCGCGCTCGCGCAGTCTTCCGATGCGAATGCCACCGCCCGCATCGACCAGCGCCAGGCAGAGCAGCAAAAGCGCATCGAACAGGGCGTGCAATCGGGACGGCTTACCGGAAAGGAAGCCGAAAAACTCGAACACGGCCAGCAACATGTGCAGAAAATGGAGGACCGGGCGATGAAGGACGGCGTGATGACCCGCAAGGAAGCCCGGCGCATCGAACACGCGCAGGATCAGCAAAGCCGCAAGATCCATCGTGAGAAGCATGACCGGCAGCACGCCAGACGATAACAGCGACGCTGTCGTTTGCTCCCCCTGGCCACGCGATGCCGTGTGGCCAGGATGTTGTACGAACCCGGAACCGCTCTCGTATAAAATGTCTTTCTCATCACCACACACATCAGAAACATGGACACCTTGAAAGTCGGCATGAAGGACACCCTGGAATGGGAGGTCACCGAAAAACTCACCACCACGCGCGGTGATTACAAGGTCTTTTCCACGCCCTCCATGGTATTGTTCGCCGAGATGGCGGCACACAAACTGACCGAGCCTCATCTTAAACCGGGCCAGGGGCAGGTCGGCCTGACCGTGAACATTCGCCATATGGCGCCGACGCCGATCGGCAAGCGGGTGCGCGCCGAAGTCGAGCTCACGGCGATAGACCGCCGCAAGCTCACCTTCAGGATCAAAGTATTCGATGATGTGGAACAGGTCGGCGAAGTCGAGCACGAGCGTTTCGTGATCGACGTCGACAAATACACGGAGCGACTCAGGAAGAAAATCGTGGGTTGAATCAAAATACCTAAGACCTATTGAAACCGCCGATTAACGCAGATGAACGCGGATAAGACCAAACGCAAAGCGGCCTGTACATAACTTGGTCGGATCGGCGCAAGCATTGATCTCTCGATATAACGCAGTAGGATAGGCGCGATCCAGACGCTTAGCGGCGCATTTTCGCAGGTGAAACGTGCGCTTTAAAGTTTACCCCTGGCAGCCTGTCAGACTTGGCTCCATTCACCGGAATGCGCAGCGTTTAAAGAATTTCTCTGTGAACCCCGTGTTCTCCGTGCGAAACGGCTTTTAACTGGCATCGCTCATCGGTCGCGCCCGGCCTGGTGCGCGATGCGGATGCCGATCAGCACCAGGACCCCACCCGCGATCTGGACCGCGCCCATGGTTTCGCCGAGCAATATCCAGGCGAACAATGCGGCCATGACCGGCTGCAGCAACAGTCCGACCGAGGAAAATGTTGCCGGCAGGTGCGCCATCGCGTAGGCGATCAGGCTTTGTCCCGCAACCTGCGCGATCAGCGCCAGCCCCAACAGTTTGACCCAGCCCATCGTCGAGGCGGGAAAGAACTGCTCACCTGAGACGAGCGCGGTCGCCATGCCGACGATGAACAGCGCACTCGGGGTTTTGCGAAACAGCAGCCAGGCGGCAAGCGTGACAAAGATCGGCGCGAGATTGGCGAGCAGCGTTGCATTGGCCACCGAGGTCAGCACGATGGACCAGTGCCATACCGCGAGATCGCCGGCGAAAAAAACGCCGGCAAGGACCATGAAGCGTCGGTCGCGCGTGAAATTTTCGAAGTGCTGTGGGCGATTTTCGAACAGCGCCCAGGCCCACAAAAAGGGCAATGCCAGGAACACGCGCCAGAACGCTGTGGAAACCGGCCCGGCCTCGCTGACCTTGACGAACAGCGCCGAGGTGGCGATGGCGGTGGCGCCGGCGAACAGCGTGGCGAGCGCCATGACGCGGCGATTTTCGTCGCGGCGGGGCGACGTTGTTGTAAGGGCCATTTAATTTTCCGGCAGCAGCCTGTTGGGTTTGGCCTCATTCACTGAACGCATAGCGTTAACGGATCGCCGTTGATCGAGACTTCGGTGACAGGCTGCTTGCCCTATTCTTTGTGCGTTTTATTTCAGGAGTTTGTCGCCCCCAAGCCCGACAAACTCCTATCGGCCGGAAAATTTCGGTTTGCGCTTTTCGATGAAGGCCGCCATGCCTTCCTTCTGGTCCTGCGAGGAAAACAGGATCTGCAGCGCCTTGGTTTCCAGCGCAAGACCGGTATCGAGCGCGGCATCCATGCCGCGCAGCACGGCTTCCTTCGCCTGCTGGATGGCAAGCGGCGGCAGTGCCGCGATCTGCTGCGCCATTTCGAGCGCGCGTTTTTCGACCTCGGCATCGGCCACGATTTCGCTGACCAGCCCCATGTCGAAAGCTTCTTTGGCGCTGAACAGGTCGCCGGTCAGCACGTAGCGCATCGCCTTGTACTTGCCGACGGCGCGAGTGAAGCGCTGGGTGCCGCCGCCGCCGGGGATGATGCCGATCTTCACCTCGGGCTGGCCGAACTTGGCCGATTCGCCGGCGATGATGATGTCGCAGGTCATCGCCAGCTCGCAGCCGCCGCCGAGCGCGAAGCCGTTGACCGCCGCGATCACCGGCTTGGGGCAGGCGGCGATGGCGCGCCACAGCTTGTGCGTGCCGCGCGCGAGCATCTCTATCGTGCCGGCGCCCGCCATTTCCTTGATATCGGCGCCGGCGGCGAACGACTTGTCGTTGCCGGCGAGCACGATGCAGCGCGTCGTCTCGTCGTCACCGAGTTCGGTGAGATGCTGCGCAATGAGTTTGCGCACTTCGAGGTTGAGCGCGTTGCGCGCTTCGGGGCGATTGATACGGACGAGCGCAACACCTTCCGCGGGGCGCTCGACCAGAACCACGGGCGTTGTCATGTACTCTCCTGAAGCTTCATTGTTTCGCGAGACCGATCTCGACCAGCACCGATTTCATTGCGGCATAGTCGCCGTCGAGGTCCTTCTTCAGCCGCTCGACGAGATCCTTGCCGGATTTGATCGGCGAGTTAACGTTGACCGCGAACACGCGTTCCACGGTGCGGGCGGTCTTGTCGTTGCTGCCGCCGGGGGCGGAACCGAC
>JAIESJ010000310.1 GCA_019746155.1 Burkholderiales bacterium | reverse complement strand
CAGTGGAGACCGGCGCGTAGCTCAGGTGCCACGGCTCGGGATGGAAGCCGCCGTGGAAGGCGCGATAAGGGCGGAAAAAACCAAAGCGCGCCATGTTCTCGTCGAGCCATTGATGCAGACGGTGAAACACTCCGCCGGGCGCGGCTTCCTCGGGCAGCAGGCGCACGCGGTAGTTCTGCGGCAGCGCGGCGCGGTCGATGACGTCGATTTCCGAGCCCCAGTGGTGGCGGCTGCCGCCCGGTACCGCGCTCCAGCACACGATGGCGTCGATCAGTTCCGCTTCGCTCAACTTCGCGTGCTCCCTGACATTGCCGTGCGCGTCGTAGAGCGGCCGCTCGCCGCGGAATTTCTTGTCCCAGATGTTCTGCTGCGCGGCAAAATCTCTGAACGAGCTCACGATCTCGATGGCGATGCCCTCGCGTGCCGCAGCTTCCTTCATGGCGAGGAACGGCTCCAGGGTGTCCCGCTGCAAAGCGGCGCCGAGGTCGTCGCGTTGCACGACGTGAGTGCGCGCGCGGCCGGTAAGTTCCAGTTCGTTCAGCATGAGGGAATTGTAAACCCGATGGCCTCCAAGGCATCAACCTTTTAAACCGCAGATGAACGCCGATACACGCAAATGGGAATGCAAAATGAACAGGATTTGCAAGGTACTTCAGGATTAAATCGAACACATCAGGAAATTTCGTAAATCCTGTTAATCCTGTCCATTGCTCTTGGTCTTATCAGCGTTCATTGACGGGTTACAGGCAACAAAAAAGCCGGCTTCGTGCCGGCTTTTTTAAAACGCCTGCGGATTTAAGCCGCGGCCGCTTCCTTCTCTTTCCTTGCGCCTTTCCCGGCTTCCTTCGCTCCGGTTTCTTCCCCGGGCTCCGGACGGTCCAGCAGCTCCACCACCGCCATCGGGGCGTTGTCGCCCTTGCGGAAACCAAACTTGAGGATGCGCAGGTAGCCGCCGTTGCGCTTGGCGTAGCGCGGTCCGATTTCGTCGAAGAGCTTGACCACGATGTCGCGGTCGCGCAGGCGATCGAACGCAAGCCGGCGGTTGGCGAGCGAGGGCTTCTTGCCGAGCGTGATGATCGGCTCGACGACGCGGCGCAGCTCTTTCGCCTTGGGCAGCGTGGTCCTGATGACCTCGTGCTTGAGCAGCGAATTGGTCATGTTGCGCAGCATCGCCAGGCGATGGCTGCTGGTGCGGTTGAGTTTCCGTAATCCGTGACGGTGACGCATGATAAGTTCCTTATGGAAGGATGAAGGCGGAAGGATGAAAAGGAACCCGGAGCGGACCGGATTCATCCTTCATTCTTCATTCTTCATCCTTGTTCTTATACCTTCTCCAGCCCGGCTGGGGGCCAATTTTCCAGCTTCATGCCCAGCGTCAGGCCGCGCGAAGCGAGCACTTCCTTGATTTCGTTGAGCGACTTGCGGCCGAGATTCGGCGTTTTCAGCAGTTCGGTCTCGGTGCGCTGGATGAGATCGCCGATATAGTAGATATTTTCGGCCTTGAGGCAATTCGCAGAGCGCACGGTGAGCTCGAGGTCATCCACCGGACGCAGCAAAATCGGATCGATCTGGGTCGCCTTCTTCTCCTCGATTTGCGCCGGCATGCCTTTGAGATCGGCGAACACGGAGAGCTGCTCGACCAGGATGCGCGCGGCATAACGCACCGCTTCCTCGGGTTCGATCGCGCCGTTGGTCTCGATATCCATGATCAGCTTGTCGAGGTCAGTGCGCTGTTCGACACGCGCAGACTCGACCGAGTAGCTGACGCGGCGCACCGGGCTGAACGAGGCATCGAGCATGATGCTGCCGACGCTGCGGCTTTGCTCGCCGTTGACCTTGCGGCTGGTTGCGGCGATGTAGCCGCGGCCCTGCTCGACCTTGATCTGCATGTCGACCTTGCCGCCGGAGGCCAGGTGCGCGATCACGTGTTCCGGATTCACGATCTCGACGTCGTGCATCGGCTCGATGTCGCCCGCGGTCACCACCCCTTCGCCCGACTTCTTGAGCGTGAGCGTCGCTTCCTCGCGGTTGTGGAGCTTCAGCACGATGCCCTTGAGATTGAGCAGAATGTCGACCACGTCTTCCTGCACGCCATCGAGCGTGGAGTATTCGTGCAGCACGCCGCTGATCTTGACTTCGGTTGCAGCATAGCCCGGCATCGACGACAGCAGCGTGCGGCGAAGCGCATTGCCCAGCGTATGGCCGTAGCCGCGCTCGAACGGCTCCATGGTGAGCTTGGCGTGGTACGGCGTGATGTTCTGCACGTCGATGATGCGAGGCTTAAGAAACGCACTGCTTTGCATGGCTCAAAACCCTCTTGGAAATTACTTCGAGTAAAGCTCGACGACGAGCGACTCGTTGATCGTTGACGGCAGTTCGGAACGTTGTGGACGCGCCTTGAACGTGCCTTTGAGCGCTTTGGCATCGACTTCCAGCCATTCCGCGCGGCCACGGGACTCGGCCGCCTCGGCAGCGCCCTTGATGCGCAACTGCTCCTTGGCTGCCTGTGCGACTTCGACCACATCGCCGGGACTACACTGGAACGACGGAATGTTGACGCGCTTGCCGTTCACCAGGATGCCGTTGTGACGGACGATCTGGCGCGCTTCGGTGCGGGAGGCCCCGAAGCCCATGCGATAGACAACGCTGTCCAGCCGGCTCTCGAGGATCTGCAGCAGCGCTTCGCCGGTAACGTCCTTGCGGCGCGAGGCCTCCTTGTAGTTCTTGCGGAACTGGCGCTCGAGCAGCCCGTAGATGCGGCGTACTTTCTGCTTTTCGCGCAGTTGCACGCCGTAACCGGAAAGGCGGGTGTTCTTCTGGCCGTGCTGCCCGGGCGGATAGTTGCGGCGCTCGATGGCACACTTGTCGGTGAAGCACTTTTCGCCCTTGAGGAACAGTTTTTCGCCCTCGCGGCGGCACTGGCGGCACTTTGCGTCGAGATTCCTTGCCACGTTGGGATCTCCTTTAAATCCGGCGCTTTTTCGGAGGACGGCAGCCGTTGTGCGGCACCGGTGTCACATCCGAAATGCTGGTGATCTTGAAGCCTACGGCGTTGAGCGCCCTGACCGCGGATTCACGGCCCGGCCCCGGTCCCTTGATGCGCACTTCGAGGTTCTTCACCCCGCATTCCTGGGCGAGCTTGCCCGCCTGCTCGGACGCGACCTGCGCCGCGAACGGCGTCGACTTGCGCGAACCCTTGAAACCGTTGCTGCCGCAGGTGGCCCATGCCAGCGCATTGCCCTGGCGGTCGGTGATGGTCACGATGGTGTTGTTGAAGGATGCGTGAACGTGGGCGATGCCTTCCGCCACGTTCTTCTTGACCTTCTTGCGCACCCGGGTGCTTGCTTTTGCCATGTCGCTTTACCTTTGCACTTAAGCTTTAAACTGCCGCCGCCTTGATGATCTTCACTGCCGCCTTGCGCGGACCCTTGCGGGTGCGTGCATTGGTGCGCGTGCGCTGGCCGCGCACCGGCAACCCTGCGCGATGCCGCTTGCCGCGCCAGGTGCCCAGATCCATCAGGCGCTTGATATTCATCGACACTTCGCGACGCAGATCGCCTTCGATCGTGAAACGGGCCACCTGCTCGCGCAGCTTGTCCATGTCGGCATCGGACAAGTCCTTGATCTTACTTGAAAAATTAATTCCCGCCGCGGTGCAGATCGCGCGCGCGCGGCTGCGGCCAATGCCGTAAATCGCGGTCAGTGCGATTTCCGCATGCTGATGATTTGGAATATTTACGCCGCCAATCCGGGCCATATCGTTATTCCCCTAACCCCAAAAACGGAAAACTTGTGATTTTAACGCCTAACCGGCTAATTTTCAATTCAAAACCAGCCCATCAGCCCTGACGCTGCTTGTGGCGGGGATCCTTGCAAATCACCCGCACCACACCCTTGCGTTTGATCACCTTGCAGTTGCGGCAAACGCGCTTAACCGATGCCCGTACTTTCATGTTCGCTTCCTTTCAAACCCAATTCGCCACAGAGGATTCTTTTCAATACCCCCCCTTAAGGGGTACACAGAGAGCACAGAGATCAGGTAAAGTTAGCGCCTTTGTTGCAGCGCACAGACTCTGTGTCCTCTGTGATCTCTCTGCGGCTAGAACCTTACCTTACTTCGCCCGGAACACGATGCGCCCGCGAGTCAGGTCATACGGCGTCAGCTCCACCGTTACCTTGTCGCCGGGCAGGATGCGGATATAGTGCATGCGCATCTTGCCCGAGATGTGTCCGAGCACCACGTGACCGTTTTCCAGTTTTACCCGGAAGGTTGCGTTGGGCAAGTTTTCCACGACCTCGCCCTGCATCTGGATCGTTTCTTCTTTCGCCATTACCGTGTCGGAAACACGCCACCCTTGAAATTGGCCTTCTTCAGCAGGCTCTCGTACTGGTGCGACATCATGTAGGCCTGCACCTGGGCCATGAAATCCATGGTTACCACCACGATGATCAGCAGGCTGGTGCCGCCGAAATAGAACGGCACGTTTTTCCACACGATCAGCGCCTCGGGCAGCAGGCACACCAGCGTCACGTAAATCGCCCCAGTCAGCGTTAGCCTCAGCGTAATTTTCTCGATATGGCGCGCGGTCTGCTCGCCCGGCCGGATACCGGGCACAAACGCGCCGCTCTTCTTGAGGTTGTCCGCGGTTTCCTTGGGATTGAACACCAGCGCGGTGTAGAAAAAGCAGAAGAAAATGATCGCCGACGCGTACAGAATCGTATAGATCGGCTGGCCCGGA
>JAIESJ010000228.1 GCA_019746155.1 Burkholderiales bacterium | reverse complement strand
GAAGTTTTCGAGCATGCTCGCGCGCCGGGCGTTGTCCATCTTGTAGCGTCCGGGGTGCGCCAGGATCGGGATGCCGCCGCTCGCCCTGATCCAGCCTACCGCCTGCTCCAGGCTCGCCCACTGATGCGGCACATAGCCGGGCTTGCCGGCGGTGAGATATTTTTTGAACACGCCCTGCACATCGCGCGCATGTCCGCGCTCGACCAAGAAGCGCGCAAAATGCGTGCGGCCGACCAGCTCGGCGTTGGTGGCATATGCACGCGCGCCTTCCAGGCTGCCAGCGATTCCTGCTTTTTCCAGACTCGCCGCGATATGCCCGGCACGATCGCTGCGCCCGCTGCGAACCTGTTTCAGGCCGGCGACGAGTTGCCTGTTTTCCGGATCGACATGCAGGCCGACGACGTGCAGCGTATGGTCACCCCAGGTCACCGAGATTTCCACGCCATTGACGAACGCAATGCCGGCTTCCCGCGCCGCCTCGCGCGCAGCGGCCAGCCCGCCCATCTCGTCATGATCCGTCAGCGCGAGCGTCGCCACACCACGCTGCGCGGCGCGCGCCACCAGTTCCGGCGGCGTCAGCAGTCCGTCGGAATGCGTCGAATGGCTGTGCAAATCAAAATTCGGCATGACACAAAAAATTATTAAAAATCAATATTATATACATACAGTACGCTGCCGGTAAACGCCGGCGCGCTTGCATAAGCAAGATCGGCAAGCTGGGCGCTAATAGCGTTCAGGCGCTTGACGGCCCCGCCGTAGTGTTCTCGTCGTGGCTTACGATGAGCTGCCTGCAAGGCCTTTGAGCCTGGCCGGATCGCACGTCAGGGACTTCATTTCGTATTTCATGACTTCCTCTCCGGTGTTTATTATCCCGAGCTTAAGATTTGTATGCGGCCGGATTCCATGTGTGGATTTCCTCCTGCCCCTCTTTACACCAGGCATAGAGCGCGTCATACATCACCATGCCGTGCTTGAGCATCTCGTGGTCATCACCGAAAATTCGCGCCAAGCCAAGCGAAATCGCTATCAATCCGGGTGCTTGTGGGGCCAAATCGAGCTTCGCGGTATCCGCGCCGCGGACGATCAGGGCAAGCTGCTGTAATGCCGGGTCAGCAAGCCGGTAGTGCTTAATAAAAGCATCGAAACTGCACAGCGCTCCATCGTGGGAAAACGCCACGTCCGGAATGTCATATGGGACCGCATCATGTGCGTTCGCTGCGTTGAGGACCTGCAGGGTTGGCACATAGAAAAACTCCGCTTCTCTATCGATGAATCTGGCAATCAGCCACGGGCAGGCAATGCGGTCGATTTTGGGACGTTCTCGTGTCACCCAGCGGGTACTCGCGTTGAGGGATTTGCGGTCAAGCTCCCCCTGGCTGGATTTCCAGCCATCTTCTATCCCGCCTTCAAGGTAATATGCATCAATGCCGTGCGCGCCGAGCGCTTTCGCCACGCCCTGGCTGACTTCGTGCCCGTGCACGCAGTAGACAATCACGGCGCCCGCACTGGGCAGTTCCTGCGCCCAGGCATCGACCGTTTCGGGATTGCGCCGCAGCGCGCCCGAAATCATTTCGACGGCGGCGCGGAACGCAGGCTCCCGCCGCACATCGATCACCAGCGGCGGTTGCGGGTTGCGCAACGCCGATTGCATATCGGAAAAAGTAATGGATGCTGTCATGATGTTTTCCTCCTGGATGGTTGCTAAGCGGCCAGCGAATAAAGCAGCCCGAGCGCCCCGCTGACGGCGATCAACGGGATGATTCCCACTTTGAATCGGAACAGCGCGATGAACGCCGCCACGCCGATCAGGGCCGAAGCCCATTCGAAGCGGCCGCCCAGGCCGTCCGGCCACAGGATGTGATAGGCAAAGAACACCGCGAGATTGAGAATCACGCCGACCACGGCGGCAGTGATTCCGGTGAGCGGCGCGGTGAACTTGAGTTGGCCGTGCGTCGTCTCGACCAGCGGCGCGCCGAGCAAAATGAACACGAAACTCGGCAGGAAGGTGAAATAGGTGACCACAACAGCCGCTACGGCACCGCCGAGGAACAGCGACTCGGGTCCGAAGATTTCCCTGGCCCACCCGCCCACGAAGCCGACGAAGGCGACCACCATGATCAGCGGACCTGGCGTGGTTTCGCCCAGCGCGAGGCCGTCGATCATCTGCGTTGCGGTCAGCCACTGGTATTGCTCGACGCCGCCCTGATAGACGTAAGGCAGCACCGCGTAGGCCCCACCGAAGGTAAGCAGGGCCGCCTTGGTGAAAAACCAGCCCATCTGGGTGAGCGTGGCCTCCCAGCCATAGAAGGCGATCAGCAGCCCCATCGCCCCGCCCCACAGCGCCAGGCCGGCGACGCACACGCGAATCAGGCGCGGCCAGGTGAACCGCGCATGCCCGGGCGTCGGCGTGTGGTCGTCGATGATCGCCGCGCCGTAATGTTTGCCATCGCCGCCATGACCGCCTCCCGTCGCAAACTTGTCCGGTGCGACACGGCCACCGATGTAGCCGACGATGCCGGCGGCGATGACTATATAGGGGAACGGCACTTTGGCGGCAAAGATCGCGATGAAGGCCGCGGCGGCAATTGACCATAGCGCGGCGTTCTTGAGCGCTCTCGACCCGATCCGGTAAGCCGCGAAGATCACGATGGCGGTAACCGCCGGCTTGATACCGTAAAGAATCCCGGCGACGGCGCCGACATGGCCGAACGCCATGTAAATCCACGACAGCGCGATCAGAATGAACAGCGAAGGCAGAACGAACAGACCGCCGGCCACGATCCCGCCCCGCGTTTTGTGCATGAGCCACCCGATGTACGTGGCGAGCTGCTGCGCTTCCGGACCGGGCAGCACCATGCAGTAGTTGAGCGCATGCAGGAACCTGCGCTCGGAAATCCAGCGCCGGCGCTCGACCAGTTCCTGGTGCATGATGGAAATCTGTCCTGCCGGACCGCCGAAACTGATGAAGCCGAGCTTCAGCCAGAACCAGAAAGCCTCGATGAAAGAGACCGTTGCAGGCCGCTGCCGATGATTTCCGGCAGGGGATGAATTGACTGTTTTTGATTCCAAAGCAGCTCCTCCAGGGCGTAACCCGTCAGAGCAGACCTTGGACGCGAAGAGCGTCTTGGGAAAGCGGGGAGGCTGCAATACCCCCACGTCGCTCACACTAACAGTACTTTGCGGGCCGCGTCAATCCCCAGAAGAAAACGATACAATCATGCGGATTTCTGGTGCAACCGGCTTTGCGCCGACACGTGCTGCGCGAGGAACTCCATCTGGTCGGCGAGAATGCGGCGGTTGGTGAGAATCAGGTATTCGGCGCGGTTCGGCACGTACGGCAGGTAAATCAGTTCCATGCCGGCGCGCTCCGGCGTGCGGTCGCTTTTCTTCTCGTTGCAGGCGCGGCAGGCGGTGACGACGTTCATCCAGGTGTCCCGCCCGCCGCGCGAAAACGGCACGACGTGATCGCGCGTCAACCTGGCAATCGGGAACATGCCGCCGCAGTAGGCGCAGATCTGGCGGTCGCGATGGAACAGCTCGCGGTTGTTGAGCGGCGGCACCTGGCCAAACGCTTTCATGGCCATCGCCCGGCCTTTGATCGCGATAATGCTGCTGGCGGTGATGCTCGAGCGTTCGCCCGTCATGCGGTTCAGCCCGCCGTAGACCGTGAACGCGCGCGCGCCCAAACTCCAGGCGACCTGGTCCTTGGCGTAGTAGTAGCAGGCGTGCTGCCACGTGATCCAGCGGTGCGGCACGCCGTGCGTGTCGAGCGTCAAAATCAGCGGAAACGCGCCGCGCGGCGCCATTTCCTCATTAGCATTAGCAATGTGCATGGTTTCCGGCAAGTTGTTTCCTGTCCTTTCTCTCATACTCCAGCCCGGCCGGGATGCCCGAACCGGGCTTCGTAACCTGACTACGACAATTTACCAGATTTTTGAATCTTTGGCAGTTTCCCGGAGTCCGCTGGCCGGGCGGCTCGCCCGCTGCGGCCGGTCGCGGTATAATGCGAACCCGTGAATACCGCTTGCATTCCCGCCAACCTTCCCTGCTATCGCTGCCGCCCGTGAGTTCCAACCGCTGCGGCTCCGCTGTATCCCTCAGGGCATTCTTTCGAGGCCGTTGAGATGTCATTTGCTTCACTGAAGCTGATTCCCGAATTACTGCGTGCGGTGGCCGATCAGGGCTACGAAGAGCCGACGCCGATCCAGGCCAAGGCCATCCCCGCGATACTTGAGCGCCACGACATCATGGGCTGCGCCCAGACCGGTACCGGCAAAACCGCCGGCTTCACGCTGCCGCTGCTGCAGCTGCTCGCCCCTCACGCCAATTCCAGCCCCTCCCCGGCGCGGCATCCGGTGCGCGCGCTGGTGCTGACGCCGACGCGCGAGCTCGCAGCGCAGGTCGAGGAGTCCGTGCGCACCTACGGCAAATACCTCGCGCTGCGCACGGCGGTGGTTTACGGCGGCGTCGATATCAAGCCGCAGATCCAGGCGCTGCACGCCGGCGTCGACATCCTGGTCGCCACGCCCGGCCGTCTGCTTGATCACCTGCAGCAGAAGAGCGTCAACCTGTCGCGCGTCGAAATCCTGGTGCTCGACGAAGCCGACCGCATGCTCGACATGGGTTTTCTGCCCGACATCAAGCGCATCCTCGCCACGCTGCCGGCCGAGCGCCAGAATCTGCTGTTCTCC
>JAIESJ010000114.1 GCA_019746155.1 Burkholderiales bacterium | reverse complement strand
TCTCCGGCACCATGCCGCCCCAGGTGACGAGCGTGACGTCGGTGCCTTCGCGCAGCGTGTAGCACACGTCGAGCGGCAGCGCTTCGCCGTTGTCTTCGACGTCTTCCTTGAACAGCCGGTAGAGCCGCGTCGGCTCCAGGAATATCACCGGGTCGGGGTCGCGGATCGCCGCGAGTAGCAGGCCGTAGGCGCGGCGCGGCGAGGAAGGGTAGACCACGCGGATGCCGGGGATATGCGCGAACATCGCTTCCGGGCTTTCGGAATGGTGCTCGGGCGCATGAATGCCGGCGCCGCATGGCGTTCTCAGCATCATGGGGCAGGCAAGCCGCCCGCGCGTGCGGTGGCGCATGCGCCCGGCGTGGTTGAGGACCTGGTCGATCACGGTGTAGGCGAAACCGGAGAACTGGATTTCGGCCACCGGCTTCAGTCCCTCGATCGCCATGCCGATCGTCATGCCGGCGATCAGCGTCTCGGCGAGCGGGGTATCGACCACGCGCTCCGGGCCGAAGCGTTCCAGCAAACCGAGGGTGGCACGGAACACGCCGCCGTCGCGGCCCACGTCCTGGCCCAGCACGACCACATCCGGATCGTTTTCCATCTCGCGCCCGAGTGCGAGATTGACGGCTTCAACCAGCGTGATCTGGGCCATGGCCTAGGAGTTTATCGGACTTGGGCCCGACAAACTCCTGAAATCACCCAGCGCCTGCGCGCGCTGGCGTTGCAGCGCGGCCGGCAGTGTGGCGTAAAGATGGTCGAACATCTGCTCCACGGTGGGCGGCGGGGTGGCCAGATAGGCCTGCACCGCGGCCTGCACCTGTTCGTTGCACGCCTTGACCAGGGCTTCCTCCTGCGCCTTGTCCCACGCGCCGCAGGCCGTGAGATGGTTGCGCAGCCGCAGCACCGGCTCGCGCTTCCACGCCTCCGTAACCTCGTCGGCGCTGCGGTAGCGCGTGGCGTCGTCGGCGGTGGTGTGGTCGGACAGGCGGTAGCTTAGCGCTTCGATCAGCGTCGGTCCGCCGCCGGCGCGCGCCTTGTCCAATGCCTGCTGCATGGCGTGGCGCACAGCGATTACGTCGTTGCCGTCGACTTGCACGCCTTCAATGCCGGCGGCGATGGCCTTCTGCGCCAGGGTCTGCGCCGCGCTTTGCATGGCGCGCGGCACCGAAATCGCCCATTGATTGTTGGTGACAACGAATACCGCCGGTAACTGCCATGTCCCGGCGGCGTTGATGGCCTCGTAGAAATCGCCCTTGGAGGTGGCGCCGTCGCCCAGCGCGCATACCGCGACGCGCGGTTCGCGCTTGAGCTTCATGGCATAGGCCACGCCCACGGCATGCGTGGCGTGGGCGGCGATGGTGATGCAGATCGGCAAGTCGCGGCGCGGCACCGCGAAATCGCTGCCGCGCTCGTCCCCGCTCCAGTAGAGAAACAGTTCCCGCATCGCAACACCGCGCATGATCTGCACGCCGTTTTCGCGGTAGGTCATGAGGAACACGTCGTCCTTCGCCATGGCCGAGCCGATGCCGGCGTTGATTGCTTCCTGGCCCAGGAGCGACGCATAAGTGCCGATCTGGCCGGTGCGCTGCAGCGCGATCGCCTTGGTATCGTAGGCGCGCATCAGCACCATGGCGCGGTAGAGCGCGACCAGGTTCTGCGGATCGCGTGCGAATTCCGGCAGCGGCTGAACGATCTTTCCATGCTCGTCCAGGAACTGCGAGTGGTGAATCTCGAATCTGGCGATTGCGCTCACGATGGGACCTCAGGGGCTGCAAGCATTTTACATGGCAGGCGTGGTTTTGTGAGGGTTGCTGGTGGCGTTTGCCAGGCTTTCGCGCGAGTGAGCGGGCGAGTCTTTCGAGCGCGCCGAGGCGCAGTCGTTCTGGAACGCGTTCTTCGGCGTATCCGGCATCGAGCGGCGGCGCGTCGCGGCGTTCGAAAAGCAGGTGGATGTCGCTCGCGCCGAAGAGGTGGCCGGAGAGCGTAATATAGCGGTGGTGGCGATGCACGCCGAAGTTGAAGATATTGGTGAGAGGATTGTCCTGGGCCTGGAAACGGTCGGACCCGATTTCTTCCACAAATTCCTTGACGTCGGCCGGGATCGGTTCGAAGCCGAGCGCATGGAAAGCCTCGCCGTGCAATTCGCTCATCTGGGTGCGGATGCGGATGCCGCGGCAGTCCCCGGGTGTGCGGATCGGCCTGACTTTGTTCGACAAATGGCCAAAGCGCACCGCGGCGCGGGTATGCACCGAAGACGGTTTCTGGTAACCCCCGAGCCGGATGACGATGGGTGACATGTTGTGCCTGCCGCGCTGACGCAGTCTGAAAAGACGATATAGGTATCGGCAAATACGCCCATTGTGTGGCAAAGTAATGCCTGAGGCACGGGTTCCGGTATCTGTAAACCAGGGTTGGTTCAAGGGTGGGGGATAACGAATATGGCACTCAAAGGCATGCATCACGTCAACATCGGCTGCAGGGCGAGCGACCTGCCGGCGATCGAGAAATTCTACAGCGAAGCACTGGGACTGAAGGTAGGGCATCGCCCTGCATTCCCGTCCGCGGGGCTCTGGCTGTACTGCGATGATCATCCGCTGGTCCACGTCGTCGTGCGCTTTCCCGAAGACTGGGCCGGCAATGACGAGAAGAGGAGCAGCTATGATCACGCCGCGTACATGGTGACCGGCGTGGAGGAGTTCCGCCAGCGTTTGACACGGTCGGGTATCAAATTCGAGGAGCAAAACGTGCCCGGCGCGGGTTTCCAGATTTTTCTGCGCGATCCGGTGGGAAACAAGGTGGAACTCAACTTCCCCAACGAGGAAGCACCGCAGAGCGTGGCGGCGGGCACGCTCGCGCCGATGCAGTTTCCCGGACATGCCGGACGCTGAGATGAACACCGCCTGCGCCTTTCCCCGCCTGCGGTCCAATTATGCGGCCAACAATCCGCGTAAGACATAAGGCAGGATGCCGCCATGCCTGAGATATTCCGCTTCGATCGGCGTGTCGATGCGCAGCGTGAGCGGCGCTTGCTGCGTGGTGCCGTCCCTGCGGCGGATCACCAGGGTCACTTCCTGGCGTGGTTTCAGTTCGCCGTCGATGCCGAGCAAATCAAACGTCTCGCTGCCGTCTATTTTCAGTGACGCGACGCTGTCGCTGCCCCGGAACTGACACGGCAGCACGCCCATGCCGATCAGGTTGGTGCGGTGGATGCGCTCGAAGCTTTTCGCGACCACGGCTCTGATGCCGAGCAGTTGCGGGCCTTTTGCCGCCCAGTCGCGCGAGGAACCGGTGCCGTATTCCTCGCCGGCGAACACCATCAGCGGTATGCCTTCCCTGCGGTAGCGCTGAGCTGCATCGTAAATGCTGAGCTTTTCGCCGCTCGGCTGGTGCAGGGTGACGCCGCCCTCGGTGCCGGGCGCCATCAGGTTCTTGATGCGCACGTTGGCAAACGCGCCGCGCACCATGATTTCATGGTTGCAGCGGCGCGCGCCGAAGGTGCTGAGTTCGGTTGCGCCGTGGCTTCGCAGCCATTCACCGGCGGGGGAGTCGGCTTTGATCGGCGCCACCGGACTGATGTGATCGGTGGTGAGCGAGTCGCCGTAGATGCCCAGCGCGCGGGCGCCGGTGACGTTGGTGACCTTGCCCGGCTGCATGCGGAAGTCTTCGAAGAACGGCGGCTCCTTGATGTAGGTCGATTGGGCTTGCCACTGGAACACCGCGCCTTTGCTCTCGGCAATGTTGTCCCAGAGCTTGCCAGCGCCGGACAGGTCGCCGTATTCGCGGCGGAATTTCGCAGCGTCGTTGGCGAATTTCAGCGCCGCGGCAATCTCCGCATCGCTCGGCCATATATCCTTTAAAAACAATTGGTTGCCATTTTTATCCGAGCCGATGGGGTCGCTCGTCATATCGATGTTGACGGTGCCGGCCAGCGCGAACGCCACCACCAGCGGCGGGCTCATCAGGAAATTCGCCTTCAGGCTCTGGTGCACGCGCGCCTCGAAGTTGCGATTGCCCGACAGCACCGCGCAGGCGATGAGGTCATGCTTGATCACGGCGTCCTCGACGGCGGTATCGAGCGGACCCGAATTGCCCATGCAGGTGGTGCAGCCGTAAGCGACGACATGGAAGCCGAGCTTTTCAAGATAAGGCAGCAAGCCTGCATCGCGCAGATAGGCGGTCACCACCTTGGAGCCGGGAGCGAGCGAGGTTTTTACCCGCGGGTTAACGGTGAGCCCGTGCGCCACCGCTTTTTTTGCCAGGAGGCCGGCGGCGAGCAGCAGATTGGGGTTGGAGGTGTTGGTGCACGAGGTGATGGCGGCGATCAGCACGTCGCCATGGCCGACGTCGACGCCGGCGCGGGCGGTGGCCACGCGCTTGCCCAGGTCTTCCGGTTTCTTGCCGTAGCCGCCTGCGGCGACCGGCTTCGCGAACAGTTCCTGGAAGCGGCTTTTGATGTTCGGCAAGTCGATGCGGTCTTGCGGCCGCTTGGGGCCGGAGACGCTGGGCACCACGGTCGTGAGATCGAGTTCGAGCACCTGGCTGTAGTCGATTTCGCCTGCGCGCGGGATGCCGAACATGCCCTGCGCCTTGTGGTAGCTCTCGATGGCGTCCACCAGTTCGGCGTCGCGGCCGGTGAGCCGGTAATACTCTATGGTTTTTTCATCGACGGGA
>JAIESJ010000003.1 GCA_019746155.1 Burkholderiales bacterium | reverse complement strand
CGGGTGGTGCGCATCGCCAACGCGCGCTCAGGCGAGGGCTTCATCGCGGTCAGCAGCGAGGCGCGCAGGCAATTCTGGCTCGACCGCGCGCGCACCGCGGCCATCGCCAGGCACACCAACGCGTTCAAGATCAACGAGGACGTGGTGATCCCGCTCGACCGCCTCGGCGACTATTCCGACGGCATCGAGCGCATCAACATCGAGCTGTCGATCAAAAACAAACTCAGACTGCTCGCCGCGCTCGAAGAATTCCTGAAAGGCGACCTGCCGCTCACCCGGCACGAGGAAACCGTATCGGCGGCGGAGCTGATCGGCGACCGCGTCGAGCGGGCGCTTGGCCTGATCGGGGCAGCGCGCCGGCGCTGGCAATGGCTGCTCGACCACCTCGATGCGCCGCTTGCGGCGGCGGGTTCCGAGTTCAACGTTAAGCGTTCGGGGTTTAAACCCGGAACACCGGATACCGAACAGGGAACGGCGACAGCGTTCCGCGCGCTGCAGAACCACACGCTGCGGGTATCGTGGAAGGAAGAGGTGCGCGCGCCGCTTGCCGACATTTTCGGCGGCCGGGCGTTTCTCAAGGTGATCGAACAGATCGACGCCATCCACCAGGCGGTGTTGCGCGGGCGCATGTTCGTGGCCCTGCACATGCACGCCGGCGATGGCAACGTTCACACAAATATCCCTGTAAATTCAGATAATTACGAAATGCTGCGGGAAGCCTCCCAGGCAGTGGCCCGCATCATGAAGCTGGTCTTGTCGCTCGATGGCGCAATTTCCGGCGAGCACGGCGTAGGCATCACCAAGATCGATTTTCTCGACGCCGAAAAAATCGACGCGTTCAGAGCGTACAAGCAAAAGGTGGATCCCGCAGGGCGGTTCAACAAGGGCAAGCTGTTGCCCGAGGCAAACCTGGACAACGCTTACACGCCGAGCTTCGCGCTGCTCGGGACGGAAAGCCTGATACTCGAACAGTCCGATATCGGCAGCATTGCCCACTCGATCAAGGATTGCCTGCGCTGCGGCAAGTGCAAACCGGTGTGCGCGACGCACGTGCCGCGCGCCAACCTGCTTTACAGTCCGCGCAACAAGATCCTCGCCGTGAGCTTGCTGACCGAAGCCTTCCTCTATGAGGAACAGACGCGGCGCGGCATCTCGCTCGAGCACTTCGATGAATTCAGCGACGTTGCCGATCACTGCACGGTATGCCACAAGTGCCTCAACCCCTGCCCCGTCGATATCGACTTCGGCGACGTATCGATCGCGATGCGCAACTTCCTGCGCCGGCACGGCAAGCGCAAATTCAATCCCGGCACCTTCGCCGGCATGCTGTTTCTGAACGCAACCGATGCCGGGACCATCAACCTCATACGCAAGGTCATGATCGACTGGGGTTACAAGGCGCAGCGCCTGGCGCACGGCGCGATCAATGCGCTGGGGCTGGCGCAGCAACAGACGCAGCGCCCGCCGGCCACCGTCGGCAAGGCGCCGGTCAAGGCCCAGGTGATCCACTTCATCAACAAGCCGATGCCGGGCGGGCTGCCGAAAAAAGCCGCGCGCGCGCTGCTGGACATCGAGGACCCGCGCATCGTGCCGGTCATCCGCGATCCGCGGAAAGTCAGCGAAGATTCCGATGCGGTGTTCTATTTTCCGGGCTGCGGCTCGGAGCGGCTGTTCAGCCAGGTGGGGCTCGCCACCCAGGCGATGCTGTTCGACATCGGCGCGCAGACCGTCTTGCCGCCGGGATACCTGTGCTGCGGTTACCCGCAAACGGCCGCCGGCGAAGCAGAAAAGGGGCAGGCCATCACCACCGCCAACCGCGTGCTGTTCCACCGCGTCGCCCACACGCTCAACTATCTCGATATCAAGACCGTGATCGTGTCGTGCGGCACCTGCATGGACCAGCTGCAGAAATACGAGTTCGACCAGATCTTCCCCGGCTGCCGCCTGCTCGACATCCACGAGTATCTGCTCGAAAAGGGCGTGAAGCTCGAAGGCGTGGACGGGGTGCGCTATATGTATCACGACCCCTGCCACACGCCGATGAAGACGCATCAGCCGCTGCAAGTCGTCAATCAGTTGATGGGCTCGGCGGTAAAGCTCAACGAGCGCTGCTGCGGCGAAGCGGGCACGCTAGCGGTGACACGGCCCGATATCTCGACCCAGATACGCTTCCGCAAGGAGCAGGAAATGCGTAAAGGGTCCCAACAACTGCGCCAGGACGGCTTCAAAGGCGAAGTCAGGATCCTCACCTCCTGCCCGTCCTGCCTGCAGGGTCTCGCCCGCTACAACGATGACGCCGGCACTCAGGCCGACTACATCGTGGTCGAGATGGCAAAACACCTGCTCGGCCCGGACTGGATGGCCCGCTATGTCGCGAGAGCCAACAGCGGCGGCATTGAGCGGGTCTTGCTATGAAGCGCCAGGCCGCCGCCCCTCACCCCCGACCCCTCTCCCGCCCGGGCAGGAGAGGGGAGATTCGTGCTCCGCTCAAAGTGCAAGCGGAGCGATTTCGGCTGGGCGGCATTGAGCGGGTCTTGCTATGAAGCGCCAGGCCGCCGCCGCCCCTCACCTCCGACCCCCCGCCCCAGCGGGAGCGGGGTGATCGACCGGATTTTTATTAAAAATATGATTAAAAACAATGTCTTGTGATCTATGCGCCGAAGCGGGTGGGAAGCTGCTGTGGCAAGATGGCCAGTGCCGCGTAGTGCTCGTCAATGAACCCGGCTATCCGGGCTTCTGTCGCGTCATCTGGAAGGCTCATGTGAGGGAAATGACCGACCTTGACGAGAGCGAGCGCTCACATTTGATGTGGATCGTCTTTGCGGTCGAAGCCGTGCTGCGTGACCTGCTGAAACCTCACAAGATCAACCTGGCGAGCCTGGGCAATGTGACGCCACATCTGCACTGGCACGTGATTCCACGCTTCGAGAACGACCCGCATTTTCCGCAGCCGGTCTGGGGACAACCACAGCGCGCCATCCGGCCGGGGGCCTCGCATGGAATGGGCGTGCCGCTTGCGGCAACGCTTGCCGCAAGACTGGGATGAGTTACCATCCCGGCCATGGTCGTCATCAAGAATGTGACTTTTCCGGGAGTTCCCGCATTTTTTTGAAGTCGTGACTTAGTTCACATACATCGAAAACCGGTACGGCTAGCCTGGGATTGTCCGATTGCGCTCCGCGGCGCCATCTGTTCACGAAGAATAAGGCGCATCCCATCCGCTGAACCGACAGGAAACGCAAAATGAGCACCCAGCCGCTCACCGCCCGATATCCGCAGGACGCCACGCTGCAGTTCGCCACCAGCGCCGGTTGCAAGCGCTGGATTGAATCGCTGCCGCAGACCAATATCCAGCAGGCGCAGCAGGCCCTCACGGCCCAGGTCCGTGCTCTTGCTGCCGCGCAATTGCCGGGCCTCGAACGCCTCAAGATCCTGGAAAGCCTGAAAGAAGCGACAGTTTTCGTGCAAGACGAGGCGGCGAAACGCTACGCGGGCAAGCCGTTGCCGCTTGATGCGAACGAAGCCGCGGCATGGAACAACGGGATCGCCTTGTGGCAGGAAACCGGCCGCAACTATCAGCTATGCCTGCAGGCCTATCGCGAAGGCGACCTCACCATCGCGCCGCACGCGGCGCTGGTGTGCATGCGCTGCCTGCGCTATCTCGGCCATACGATGTGCGACTATTACCGGGTGTATCGCCAGGTGCCGGGTGCGATGTGGCGTGCTTTGCACGAGCTTTACGCATTTGCCGAACAGCACGGATTCGCGCGTATCCGCGTGCAGGACAGCTTTGCCCAGCACGATCCGGATTCAAGCTGCGCCGAAAACTATATACAAACGCTGCTCATGCATCTCGCCAACCCGTTTTCGCTGTCGGTACGCCAGATGAACTTCGCTCAGCGCTGGCTTGAGAAATGGGCGGCACTGGTCGGCCTGGCCACCCAGCCGCTGCCACCCAGTCCGATTCCTCCGCTGGCGGTTGATCTGGGCGGCGCCAGCGGCGTGGTGCTGGCGAACGACCTCGAGCCGCAGCCGCATCTGCGCTATCTCGATCTTGAACCGTTGTCCAAAACGCTGCGCCAGAGCATCAACCTGCTGAAACAGGGCCAGACGCCGGGACAGCTCGGTCTGGGCGACGATGCGCGCCAACCGGGCTGCGAAAATCTGCTGATGCTGCTCTACGTGCAATGGTGCCGCCCCGGCGCCACGCGCAGTGAAGACCGCCGCGAGGCCGAAGTGCCCGCCAGTGTGTGCTTCGGCCTCCCGGCCGTGCACTTTCATCTGAGCGGCGGCCGTGCTTTCCGTCAACCGGGCGAACTGACCGCGCGCGAAAAACAGGATCTCGATACCTTCGGCTATATCGCGCGCGTCGAACATGAAACCGCTGACCATGGCGAAAATGCGCTTGAGACATGCCGGATTCTCAACCACAGCGCGTCCGGGTTCATGTGCATACAGCGCGAGCCGGACGGCAAGGCGCGCATCAGCCACAACCAGTTGCTCGCCGTGCGCCGCACGGGCAGCAAGCATTTCCATCTCGGCATGGTGCAATGGCTGAGAGTCGAGGAGAACAACGGCTTGCGCTGCGGCGTGCGCCTGTTCC
>JAIESJ010000159.1 GCA_019746155.1 Burkholderiales bacterium | reverse complement strand
GCCGGCCGCATGCCGCGACCTTGCGCTGCTTGCGGCGCGCCATGCCAACGCGATCGCCGATGCCGCGCAGCTTGATGCCGGGGCCTTGCTCGAACTGCTCAATGCGGCCGATGCCTGGCGCCGCCCCGAGCGCTTTGCCGAACTGGTCGCGGCGGCGCTGGCCGCTGAACCCGAAGCCGGGCACGCGCGCGCCCGGCTGGAGCGCGCCTGGCAGGCGGCGGCGGCGGTCAATGCCGGCGAAATCGCGCAGGCCGCGGACAATCCCGATGAAATTCGCGGACGGGTCAACGCCGCGCGCCTGGAGGCGATGCGCCGTGCGCTCGAGGCAAACTGAATCAAAGCCAAAAGACATTAGCCACAGAGAGATCACGGAGAGCACAGAGAAAAAACAAACGGCGAAAAATGATATACCTCATTGGCTCGTGCCTTTAACGGATTTGAATAACTTCCCATGGCTAAAACAATCAAGACCTATTCGACGGCCGAGCGCGCGAAGCACGGGGATTTCTGGATTCGCAACGAGAGCCGCAAACCGCTTGCCGAACACGTCCACCGGCACGAATTTTTCCAGGTGCAGTTCAACCTCGAAGGCCGGACGCGGCATTACATCGGCTCCACGGAGCGCTGGCTGGAGCCGGGTTCAGTGGGGTTCATCCTGCCTTATCGCATCCATCTGGGCGGCCGGCCGGCGGGTTCCCGTTTTTACGTAATCAATTTTCAGCAGCATTTCCTCTTTCCCGGCCTGGAGGCCGATCCACTGGAACTGGAAACGATTCCTCTCGAGCGCGCACCGGCACTGGCGCCGTTTCTTTTTCAGGAGTTCATGGATTTCAAGCTGGAGGGCGCCGATCTCGAGATGGCGCGGCGCTCGTGCGAGAGGATGATGGAGGAACACTCGCGTCGGCAGCTCTTTTCCCTGGAGATCATCCGCGCGCATCTCATGCTGCTGATCGGCACAGTCTGCGAACGCCACGAAAAGGAACTGCTCGCCCTCGCCGGCGAACGCGCGCAGCGCAAACAGCGCGCCGATACGCTGTCCCGGGTGACACGCTACGTCCGCGAGAACCTCGCCGGCCGGATCACGCTGGGCGACGCCGCGGCGGCGGCGAATCTTTCCCCCAACTACCTCACGAACCTGCTCAAGCACGAGACAGGCAAGACCTTCACCAGCCTGGTCACGTCCCGGCGCATGGAGAAAGCGAGGGAACTGCTGGCCTACACCACGTTGCGTGTGTCGGAGATTGCCGAATCTGTGGGCTTCGAGGACGAAGCCTACTTCACGCGCCGCTTCAGGCAGTACTTTCGGGTGTCGCCGCTCGCTTATCGCAGCAAAGAAGCCCCTGCTGCATTGCGGTAACGGATTTCTCCAAGAAAACCATGGTTTCCTCTCTTGTTTCCCCCGGCATCCGGGTCCTAGAGTTGTAAGCCTTCCAGCGGCGTGTTTTTTCGCCGGCACGGCACTCCGGATTGCGTCGGGCCGGGCAGCGTGCCCGCCGGATAACGGGCGCGGCTATCGAACGCAAGCCGATATTCCAAAAACAGAAGACTGGAGGAGCGCATGCCAGGAAGATTAAGCACGGCAATGCTCGGGTTTGTCGTTGCGTTTTCTACGCTGCCGGCCTGGGCGCAGAGCGGCGGGGCACAAAGCTACCCTGTCAGGCCGATTCGATTGGTTGTGCCCACCGCACCCGGGGGCGGCGTCGATACGCTGGCGCGGATCATCGGGCAGGCACTCACTACCGCTTGGAGCCAGCAAGTCATCGTCGATAATCGCGGCGGCGCCTCGGGCATAATCGGCGCCGAGATCGTGGCTCGCGCTCCCGGCGACGGTTATACGCTGCTCATCACCCCCACCACGTTCAGCAGCAACGTGAGCCTGTTCAAGAAGCTGCCCTACGATCCGCACAGGGATTTCATACCCGTATCTCTTGTTTCCAAAGAGCCGAACATCTTGGTGGTACATCCTTCTTTGCCCGTCAAGTCCGTGAAGGAACTTATCGCATTGGCACGGCGCCGGCCGGCGGACCTCAATTTCGGGTTCGGAGGCGTCGGTAGCACGGCGAGCCTGTCCGGCGAACTGTTCAAGCTCAGGACGGGCATAAAAATGACGGGCGTATCCTATAAAGGAAACGGCCCGGCGGTGGCGGCGTTGGTGGCGGGCGAAGTGCAATTGATGTTTGTCGGATTGCCGCCAACCTTGCCCATTCTCAAGGCCGGGAAACTACAGGCGCTTGCCGTAACGTCACAGGAACGTTCGCCGTTCTTGCCTGATGTGCCAACCATGGCAGAGGCTGGCGTGTCGGGATTCGAGGTGACCAACTGGGTCGGCGTAATGGCTCCGGCGGGAACACCGGACTGGATCGTACAAAAGATCAGTGCCGAGATAATAAAGATTCTTGCCAGCCCAGCCACGAAGGAACGCTTCAAGTTCCACGGCGTAACGCCCGACAGTAGCACCCCCGATGAATTTGTGAAGTTTCTCAATATGGAAATCGAGCGCTGGGACCAGGTGGTCAAGGCGGCCGGATTGCAGGTAAATTGAACACACCGAGGAGAAACCACATGGCTTATACGCTCGAAGCATTCTGCAGCGACGCACGAACCATTCTGAAGGCCGATTCCAGCCCCGCGGGCGTGGAACGGGTCAGAAAAAAAATGGAACTGCTGATCCGCGACCCCGAATTCGTCAGGGAGCATTTTCACGACGGCGTGAAGTACGGCCCCCGCCGCCTGTTCGTCGACCCCGAGCTCGGTTTCGAGGTGCTGGGCTATCGCGCGGAAAAAGCGCGCACCTCGCCCGCGCACGATCACGGCGACTCCTGGGCGCTTTACGGACAGGTCCGCGATTACACCGAAATGACGGAATACAACCGCCTGGACGACGGCAAGGATCCGGACAACGCACGGTTGGGAATCAAGAGCAAGTACAAGCTCGAAACGGGGCAGGTCGGCATGTACTGGGGCAGCCAGTTGCATTCCACTTTCACGCCCACTGACTGCTGTTATCTGCGGCTGACCGGCACCGACCTGGAAAAGCGCCCGCGCGTGCGCATCGACCAGAACACCGGGAAAATCATGAAGTAGCCGTGACCACGGCTGGGAGATATAACAATATATACTCGGCAGGTTTTCGAATGTTGGTATGGGATCCTACGCGACAAACCGGAAAATGGTTATTCGTCATTTCGTTAACCTGCGGGCTTGCTTTCCTGCGGCCCGCGGGCGTGAGCGGTGCCGAGGCCTATCCCGGCAAGCCCATCAAGCTGCCGTACGATCCGGTAAAAAGCTTTACGCCGATCACAACGGTGGCGGCGGCCCCGCAAATCCTGGTGGCGCATCCGTCATTGCCGGCGCGTTCAGTGCGGGAACTGATTCAGCTTGCCAGGTCAAGACCAGGCCAGCTTATACGGCTCTCCCGGCACCGGCTCCGGAGGTCACCTTTCGATGGAGCTGTTCAAGACCATGGCCGCAGTGGATATCGTGCATATCCCCTATAAAGGCGCGACGCCTGCCCTCACGGATCTTCTGGGCGGCCAGATATCCCTGGTGTTGAGCAGCATTGTACTGGCACAGCCGCTTGTCAAAACAGGGAAGCTGCGCGACCTTGCCGTGACTGGCCGGATTGGTTGCAATATTTATCGTTGCGGCAACGGCCGCGTTCGGGGCGGAGCGTTACCCATCCAAACCAGTTCGCCTGATCGTCCCGTTCGTGAAGCCGGCATACCGGGTGTGGAAGCCAATGTCAACTTCGCGTTGCTTGCTCCCGCTGCCACGCCCAATGATATCATCACGCGCCTCAACGGCGAGATCGGGAAAGCCCTGCGACTTCCCGAAGTGCGAGAACGTATGTTGGGCCAGGGAGCGGTGCCGGTCGGCAATTCTGCCGCTGAAGCGACACGCTTTTTGGACGGAGAGATTGCTCGCTGGGGCCGGGCCACAAAGGCATTGGGATTGCATCTTGACTGAGAAGGAATGGGTTTCCCAACAGAACCGCGGCGATATGCAGCGGCCATAAATGACAGAGAGAGGAATAGAGTGAACGTAAAAGAGCATCAGCAAACGACCGCACTGGTCGAGCCGGCATGGGTCGCCGCCCATGGCGATGATCCCAACGTCTGTTTGATAGAGGTCGCAGGCCTTGGGCAAGATGATTTGCAGGCTTACAAGGCAGGTCATGTGCCGGGGGCATATCCGTGGAAATGGAAGGAAATGCTGTGGGAGACGCATATGCGCGACTTCCCGTCGCCTCAGGAGTTCGCGCGGCGTCTCGGCGCGGCGGGTATCGACAACGACACAACGGTTGTGTTTTACGGGGAGGGCGTGCAATTCGGCGTCTACGCATGGTGGGTGTTCCGTTATTGTGGCCATAAAAATGTGCGCATACTTGATGGGGCGCGGTACCGGTGGGCAGAAGAGGGGCGGCCGCTCGTTACCGATATTCCGTCACCCCGGCCGGCAAAAAAATATAAACCGGTCGCGCGGGTCGAGAGCATGCGTATCTTGCGGGATGATGTGTTGAATTCGCTTGGGCGGCCTCAAACCTTGCTACTCGACGGACGGTCACCCGAGGAATACAGGGGCGAGC
>JAIESJ010000243.1 GCA_019746155.1 Burkholderiales bacterium | reverse complement strand
CACCTTCAGTGTGGTGCTGGGCGTGGTCGGACGCGCTTTCCCAGGGCACAAACGCAGCATGGCGCTTGGCGTTGCGGCCGCGGCGGGTTCATTCGGCCAGTTCGCGATGCTTCCGATCGAGCAAGGATTGATCAGCGGTGTCGGCTGGTTTGACGCGCTGCTGATCATCGCCGCCCTGGCGGCATTGATGGCGCCGCTCGCCAGCGCACTTGTCGAACGGCGCCCGACATCCGGCGATTCCGTGGCCAGGCAATCGGCAATCGCCGCGGTACGCGAAGCTTTCAACCACAAAGGTTTTTTGCTGCTCACGCTCGGGTTTTTCGTGTGCGGGTTCCAGGTCATTTTCATTGCCGTACACTTTCCCGCATTCCTCGTCGACAAGGGACTGAGCCCGCAGACGGGGATGCTCGCATTGGCACTGATCGGCTTTTTCAACATCATCGGCACCTACACTGCGGGCTACCTCGGCGGCAGGTTCAGCAAGAAATACCTGTTAAGCGCGCTTTATCTGAGCCGCAGCGTGGTCATCGTGATTTTCCTCGCATTGCCAATCACCCCGCTCTCGGTCTATATGTTCTCCGCTGTCATCGGCCTGCTGTGGCTGGCAACCGTCCCGCTGACCAACGGGCTGGTCGCGCAAATCTTCGGTGTGCAGTACCTGTCCATGCTCGGCGGCTTTGTGTTCTTCAGCCATCAGATCGGCAGCTTTCTCGGCGTCTGGCTGGGCGGTTTCATGTTCGATCGGACCGGCTCATACCATCTGGTATGGCTGATCGCGATCGGGCTGGGTATTGTGGCGGCTATCGCCAATTTGCCCATCGACGAGCGCAAGATCGAACGATTGCCGCGACCCGCCTCAGCCTAGGTTGGTTGCGCGTATCGCAACAGTGCCCGGTGTAAAATGGCAGAAACTCCAAGGACCTGACATGAACCGTCCAGCGCCCGCTTCCGAACTGCTGCGCAAGCCGTTCCCCGCCGAGCTGTTGAAATCGCTGCAAGCGCGATTCGGTGGGCGCGTCTCGACTTCGGCCACCGTACTTGAACATCACGGCAGGGACGAATCGGCGCATCCCATCGCACCGCCCGACGCCGTGGTCTTCCCCGCAAATACCGCGGAAGTCGCCGAGATCGTCAGGCTCTGCGGCAAGCATGGCGTGCCCGTCATCCCGTTCGGCGCCGGCAGCTCGCTCGAAGGCCATGTGCTGGCGATTCATGGCGGAGTCAGCCTCGACTTGAGCCGCATGAACCGCATACTCGCGGTCAATGTCGACGATCTCGACGCCGCCGTCGAGGCCGGCGTCACGCGCAAGCAGCTCAATCAGCATCTGCACGATACCGGGCTATTCTTCCCCATCGATCCCGGCGCCGATGCGACCCTGGGCGGCATGGCCGCAACGCGCGCCTCGGGCACCAACGCCGTGCGCTACGGCACCATGCGCGAGAACGTCATGGGGCTGACCGTCGTGCTCGCCGACGGCCGCGTCATCCGCACCGGCGGCCGCGCGCGCAAGTCCTCCGCCGGCTATGACCTGACGCGGCTTTTCGTCGGCTCGGAAGGCACGCTCGGCGTCATTACTGAAATCACGCTGCGCCTGTATCCCCAGCCGGAAGCGGTGTCCGCCGCGGTGTGCGCCTTCCCCTCCGTAGATGCCGCGGTGCGCACCGTGATCCAGACCATACAGCTTGGCGTTCCGATCGCGCGCTGCGAACTGCTGGACGCACTCACCATCAGCGCGGTCAACCGCCATAGCAAGCTCAACCTGCGCGAAGCGCCGATGTTGTTTTGCGAATTCCACGGTACCGCGGCCTCGGTCGCCGAACAGGCGCGAACCGTGCAGGAAATCGCGCGAGAACTGGGCGGCATGGATTTCGAATGGGCGACGAAACAGGAGGATCGCACGCGCCTGTGGCAGGCGCGTTACGAAGCCTATCCCGCGTGCCGTCAGCTACGACCCGGCAACAGGGCGTTTTCCACCGACGTATGCGTGCCGATCTCGCAGCTTGCCGAATGTATCGCCGAAACCAACCAGGACATCGCCACGGCCTCGATGCCGGTTGCCCTCTTCGGCCATGTCGGCGACGGCAACTTCCATCTCGTCGTCCTCATCGATCCGAACAACCCGGCTGATCTCGACGAAGCCGAAACGCTCAATCAGCGCGTCGTGAGGCGCGCGTTGAAGATGGGCGGCACCTGCACCGGCGAGCACGGCGTCGGCTGCGGCAAGCTCGATTTTCTGGATGCCGAGCACGGTGATGCGGTTTCCGTCATGGCCACCATCAAGAAGGCGCTCGATCCGGATAATCTGCTTAATCCGGGAAAAGTCGTTCGTTCATAACACTCGCCACCACGCCGCCGGACACGCCCCCGCCCCGCTGTCTGCTAAAATGCGTTCATGAACATTGCTCTCGAAACAGCCGCCATCGACCGCGCACGCCAGCGTGAAGTGGCCACTGCGCTGCGCGCGTTTCTGCCCGAATCGGCCGTGCTGTTCGAGAAGGAAGACGTCAAACCCTACGAGTGCGACGGGCTGTCGGCCTACCGCCAGGTGCCGATGGTGGTCGCGCTGCCGGAGAACGAACAGCAGGTGCAGCGCGTTCTCAGGACCTGTTACGACATGCGCGTGCCGGTAGTGGCGCGCGGCGCCGGTACCGGACTCTCGGGCGGCGCGCTGCCGCTCGGCAATGGCGTACTGCTGTCGCTCGCAAAACTCATGCGCATTCTCGAAATCGACAAGCCTTCGCGCACCGCGCTCGTGCAGCCCGGCGTGCGCAATCTGGCGATCTCGGAGGCCGCCGCGCCTTACGGTTTGTATTACGCGCCTGACCCTTCCTCGCAAATCGCGTGTTCGATCGGCGGCAACGTCGCGGAAAACGCCGGCGGCATGCATTGTCTCAAGTACGGTCTGACCGTGCACAATATTCTCAAGCTGCGCGCCTGGACCATCGAAGGCGAACTGCTGGAAATCGGCGGCGACGGCCTCGACGCGGCGGGTTACGACCTGCTGGCGCTGATGACGGGCTCCGAAGGCATGCTTGCCGTCGTCACCGAAATCACGGTGAGGCTCCTGCCCAGGCCGGAGCGCGCGCAATGCATTCTGGCGGCGTTCGATGACGTGACCAAAGCCGGCCAGGCGGTGGCCAACATCGTCGCCGCCGGCATCATTCCCGCCGGTCTCGAGATGATGGACAAGATCACCACCGCGGCAGTGGAGCCGTTCGTCAACGCCGGCTACCCGCTCGATGCCGAAGCCATATTGCTGTGCGAGTCCGACGGCAACGACCAGGAAGTCACCGAAGAAATCGAGCGCATGAAAGCGGTAATGCAGGCGAGCGGCGCAACCGAGGTCCGCGTTTCGCAGAGCGAACAGGAGCGCTATCGTTTCTGGGCCGGCCGCAAGGCCGCTTTCCCCGCTGCGGGGCGGGTCTCGCCCGATTACTACTGCATGGACGGCACGATTCCGAGAAAAGCGCTGCCGCGCGTGCTCAATGCCATTGCCGATCTGTCGCAAGAGTACGGGCTGCGCTGCATGAACGTGTTTCACGCCGGCGACGGCAATCTGCACCCGCTAATCCTCTATGATGCGAACCAGCCGGGAGAACTGGAGAAAACCGAGGAATTCGGCGCCAGAATCCTGAAGCTGTCGATCGAGGTCGGCGGCACCATTACCGGCGAGCACGGCGTCGGCGTCGAGAAAATCAACTCCATGTGTGATCAGTTCCGGCCGCTCGAACTCGAAACCTTCCACGCCGTGAAACACGCGTTCGACGAGCACGCGCTGCTCAATCCGGGCAAGGCCGTGCCCACTCTGCGTCGTTGTGTGGAGTTCGGTCACATGCACGTGCGCGCCGGGCAGGAAAAGTTCCCCGACCTTCCGAGATTCTGATTTTTAGTGTTTCGGCTTGAATGCAACAAATAATTGATCAACTTGCACATACGATCCGCGAAGCCGCCAACCGCCAAACGCCGCTGTGCATACGCGGCGGCGGCACCAAGGAGTTTTACGGCGGCCCGCTGCGCGGCGAGACGCTGAGCGCCTCGGCGTATCGCGGCGTGGTCGAATACGAGCCCACCGAGCTCGTGCTCACCGCGCGCGCCGGCACACCGCTCGCCGAAATCGAGGCGGCGCTGCGCGAGAAAGGCCAGATGCTCGCCTTCGAGCCGCCGCACTTCGGAGAAAACGCCACCCTTGGCGGCTGTATTGGCGCCGGGCTGTCCGGCCCGCGCCGCGCCTATGCCGGTGCGGTGCGCGACCTGGTGCTCGGCGTGCGCATGCTCGACGGCAGGGGATCCGATCTGCGCTTTGGCGGCCGGGTCATGAAAAACGTCGCCGGCTACGACATATCGCGCCTGATGGCCGGCTCATTGGGCACACTCGGCGTGATTCTCGAAGTCTCGCTCAAAACCCTGCCGCTGCCCGCCGCCGAAATCACCTTGCGCCGCGAGCAGACCCAGGCCGAAGCGATCACGCTGATGAACGAATGGGCCGGCCGCCCGTTGCCGCTGTCCGCGACCTGTCATATCGACCACCTGCTGTACGTGCGGCTCTCCGGCGCGGTGGCGGCGGTGCGCGCCGCGCGCGAAAA
>JAIESJ010000190.1 GCA_019746155.1 Burkholderiales bacterium | reverse complement strand
TCGATCTCGTCTTCGAGCAGGCTCTTCTGCTCGGGGTTGAAGCGCTCGGACTGGGCGGCGAACTTCATGCGCTTCAAGAGCGCGTTCTCGTGGGTGAGCTTGTCGATGAGGGTCTGCTTGAAGGCCAGTTCCTGGTCCTTGGCGGCAGCGGCCTGCAGCATGCAGAGCAGCGCCGAGCGCAGTTGCGCGGCGCTCAAGCTCTCCAGCGATTGCGGTTCCACTACCATGGGCATGAATGTGCCAGCGCCAGTGCAGCCACACCATTGGCGCATGCACCGATTGGCAGGCAGCAGGTCTGCGATCAGATTCAGAGCACGGTGATGACACCACCGTCGCCCAGGCGCTGCCAGGGTAGGCCCAGCACCAGCGCATCGAACTGAGAGCGGTTGAGTGTGGCGGTCAACACACCCTCACGAGGCCAGACGAACTTGCCGCTGTTCAGGCGCCGTGCTGCCAGCCACACCCCGATGCCGTCGTGCACCAGCACCTTCATGCGGTTGGCCCGTCGGTTGGCAAACAGGTAGGCGTGATGCGGACGCGCAGCACCGAAGACGGCCACCACACGGGCCAGCGCGGTGTCTGTGCCGGCACGCATGTCCAGCGGCTCGGTAGCCAGCCACAGGGCGTCGATGCGGATCACTTGAGCAGGTCCCGCATCCAGGCCGCGCAGTGCTCGGCCGCGCAGACCGGCCAGGTCAGCGAGATGCTGGTAGCGCCACGGCGCAACTCGATGCGGATGTCCGGGGCCGGCGCACAGCTGGGCGCAGGCAGCGTCACCGGCACGAAGGTGGGAACTTGCACATCGGTGCTGGGGGCATGGGCCAGTCGGCGCCATTTGTGCACGACGTTGGCGTTGATGCCGTGCGAGAGCGCCACGCTGGCCACCGATGCACCGGGCTGGGCGCACTCGGCCAGGATCTGCTGCTTGAGCTCGGCGCTGTGGCGCCGACGGGTCTTGTTCTGGGCTTCGGTCATGGTGTCCACCTATCTGGTTTGGTGGACACCATCGTTGCCGCTTACGCCGCCGCCCTCAAGGGTGGGATGACCGTGCGCTTACACAACTTTCTCAATGATGCGTGAGGCACAACGGCGCGGCTACCTCATAGCGGCATGTTTGCCGCAAGATATTCAGTGGAAGTCAGGTGGTTTTGTCATGGCCACCGTGCAGCAAATCAGCCTGACTGGATCTCAGCCCGGCTGGTACCGTGTCCACAACACGATGCGAATGGCCTTGAAAGACTTCGACGCTGTCCTCATGCGCAAGGATCCACCATTCAACGCGGAGTACATCTACGCCACCCACCTCCTCGAACAAGCTGAACGGGAGGGTGGCAACGTAGTGAACAGACCGCGGGCTCTTCGCGACCATCCGGAGAAGCTCGCAATTATGGAGTTCCCTCTGCTCGTAACGCCGACGCTAGTTACGCGCAACGCGGCATCCGTGCGGGACTTCCACGCGGAGCACGGCGACATCATTCTTAAGCCTCTTGACGGAATGGGTGGCAAAGGGGTCTTCCGTGTCGGAAAAGACGCGCTGAATCTTGGCGTCATCATCGAGACGCTAAACAAGGATGGTGCCGAAACCATCATGGTTCAGCGTTTTGTGCCGCAGATCGTCGACGGCGACAAGCGCATCCTCATAATTAACGGGGAGCCCGTGCCCTTTGTCTTAGCCCGAATTCCGCAGGGCACTGAAGTGCGCGGCAATTTGGCTGTTGGGGGCAAAGGTGTGGCGCAACCCTTGACGCCGCGCAATCGTGAAATTGCCGAAACAATCGGCCGAGTACTTGCACCACGCGGACTCTTACTCATTGGTCTTGACGTAATCGGTGATTCTGTCACTGAGATCAATGTCACCAGTCCTACTGGCTTCCAAGAAATCACCGACCAAACCGGCTTCAACGTCCCTGCGCACTTCGTTGACGCGTTGGAGCGGACCACACGTACAACGCACGATGAACCCCTGCAGCGCCCGCATTGGTCTACGACGCACATCAACTAGCACTTCAACTTTTGGGTCTTGTGTCTTCGAAAAGCTGCGCGTAGTCTGCTGCCGTCTAAACGTTTCGCTGAGCATTTTAAAGATGCGAAAGTCCTCCCAACATCAACACAACAGGAATGCGCAATGAAAGCAATTGGTTATCGGGTCCCGGGGAACATCGATCGCGAAGATTCTTTCGTCGATATCGAACTACCGCAGCCAAAGCCTGCGGGGCGCGACATCCTTGTCGAGGTCAAGGCAGTGTCCGTAAATCCGGTCGATTACAAGGTGCGCCAAGGCACCGCACCTCTGAATGAAGAGTGGAAAGTCGTGGGCTACGACGCGGCCGGTATCGTTACGGAGGTCGGTCCGGAAACGCAATTGTTCAAGCCGGGAGACGAAGTCTTCTACGCGGGCTCGATAGACCGCTCGGGAACAAATGCGCAGTTCCACTTGGTCGACGAGCGCATCGTAGGGTCCAAACCGCGTACATTGGGTTTCGCCGAGGCGGCTGCACTGCCGCTGACGTCCATCACTGCCTGGGAGGCGTTGTTTGATCGCCTTGACGTTCGTCGTGAGGTGCCTGGTGCCGCACGCGCCATCGTGATCGTCGGGGGCGCTGGTGGGGTCGGTTCGATTGCAGTACAGCTGGCACGCCACTTGACCGATCTCACAGTAGTTGCCACTGCTTCCAGGCCTGAGACAGCGGCTTGGGTCAGGCATATGGGCGCCCATCACGTGATCGATCACAGCAAGCCTCTAGCCGCCGAAGTTGAGGCACTGAACCTCGGCGCACCCAGCTTCGTCTTCTCCACTACGCAGACCAATCGCCATGCTAGCGAGATCGCACAGCTCATTGCGCCGCAGGGGCGCTTCGCTCTTATCGACGGGTTAGCCGATGCCGGCTTGTTCATGAGCAAATCGGTTTCGATTCACTGGGAGTTGATGTTTACAAGACCGCTGTTCAAGACAGCGGACATCGATCGGCAGCACACGCTCCTCAACGAAGTTTCACGTCTTGTGGACGAGGGCGTACTTCGCAGCACTATGACCGAGCGGTTCGCGCCTCTAAACGCTGCCAATCTAAAGCGCGTGCACAAGCTCGTGGAGACCGGCACAACTCGCGGGAAATTCGTACTGGAGGGATTCTGATGAGCAATACAAGTGACGCAATCCGTCCACCGAAGGCTTACGTGATTTTCATCAAAGAAAGCATGCACGACGAAGTCGAGATGGGGATCTACAAGGCGACGGTCGGCGCGAGCTTCAAGGGCCACTCTCCCAGCTTTCTTGCAGCTTACGGCGCTCTAGAGGTCTTGGAAGGCGAGCCAGCGGAGGGAGTGGTAATCCTTGAGTTCGCGGACATGGAGAAAGCCCGCGCGTGGTATCACAGTCCAGCATATCAAGAAGCGGCGCAGCATCGATTCGCCGGTGCCGTTTACCGCGGACTGATCGTCGAAGGAATCGCTCCAGCGGAGATGAAGTAATGAAGCTACGCATTGCAGCGGTATGCGCACTCTCGCCACATACGACGCCAGCTAGCGCCTCGCAGCGCTGAAGCATCGCTCTGCAGATGGGGGATTTCAGTGACTCAAGAAGAAAAATATGGCGCACCCGTCGGCGCCGCGCAATCGTGACATTGCCGAAACTATTGGCAAAGTACTTTCACCACGCGGAGTCTTACAACGCAAGATAAACCCCTGCAGCGCTCGCAGTGGTCCACGGCGCACAACATATAGTCCTTCAAGTATTGGAGTCAGATATGTCCTTAAAGTATCACGTAGTTTGCCCCAGCTGCCACACCACAAACCGGATAGCGAACGAACACCTCACCAGCGATCCAAACTGCGGCAGCTGTCATCAACCACTGTTCAAGGCAAGTTCACTCAACTTGGACGAAACCTCCTTCCACAAGCACGTCTCGCGGAACGATATCCTGGTTCTGGTGGACTTCTGGGCGCCATGGTGCGGACCGTGTCGCCAGATGGCGCCGGCATTCGAGCAAGCTGCATCACAACTCGAACCCGAGGTGCGGTTGGCGAAGGTTGATACGCAAGCGGTCCCTTCACTGGCAGAGCGATTCAACGTCCGCAGCATCCCGACACTGGCTCTTTTTCAAGGTGGGCGTGAGCTTGCCAGACAAGCAGGTGCTATGAGTGCACCGGAAATCGTCCAATGGGTGAATGCCCATACAACTGCTCGGGATTTGGGATAGATTGCTCGGGCACTTTCGTCTTTCTCCTCTCCCAGGAGTCTGCCCGATCGCCCACGTCTTAGGGGCAACGCACGACTGCACCCCAGCATACGACTCCGCTCCGCAAGTTTGTCGTAGGGCAATGCCTCCAGGCGCAAGAACCGGGATTTACGGGAGACGAGGCTGCGGAGCAGCGAGAAACACGTTGCTGGCACGCAGTCGCAGTACGGGCGACCTGATAGGTGGCATTCTGCAGGCAGTCAGCGAGGCGGAAATACAGGGGCGCCCCGAAAATCGCTTAGTGACCGTCCCTGCTGAGTCAGCAACAAGTGACCGGGATATTCATTGAAACGCGCGCACTTTGTGTA
>JAIESJ010000073.1 GCA_019746155.1 Burkholderiales bacterium | reverse complement strand
CACGCAAAGCTTCTTTCCTATCGAGTTTTACGTAAATGAATGACATTCGTTTACGTCTCGAATCTCCCCTCTCCCCGGGGGAGAGGGGGCGGGGGTGAGGGATTGAGCGTGTCATGCAGTTAAGAAAAGCTCAATAAGCGGCCTGTCGCCGCAGCGTCGATCAACAGCAATCCGTTAACGCTACGCGTTCCAGTGAATGGGGCCAAGTCCGGCAGGCCGCTGGTAGCAACAATAATTTACCGATAGGGGACCTTATGAATCGCAGACATCTACTGGGCCTCGTCTCCGCGCTGGCGCTGGCCGTCATTTATGGATGCGGCAAGGAAACGCCGCCTCCGCCCCCCGCGCCCAAGGCCGAAGCCCCCAAACCGGCGCCCGAGACCGTCACGGTCAGGATCGGTTCGGCCTCGCCGCTGACCGGCCCGCAGGCGCACATCGGCGTCGACATCAGGAACGGCATACAGCTCGCGATCGATGATCTCAACGGCGCCGGAGTCGAAATCGGCGGCAAGAAAGTGAAATTCGAACTCGTCGCCGAAGACGACGAAGCCAACCCCACCAAGGCCACGACCGTCGCGCAGAAGCTCGTGGACGCGAAAGTCGCCGCGGTCGTCGGCCATTTCAACTCGGGCGCCTCGATCCCCGCGTCCAAGATCTATTCGGACGCCGGTATTCCGCAGATTTCTCCGTCGTCGACCAACCCGAAATACACGCAGCAGGGCTTCAAGACCACGTTCCGCGTCGTTGCCCACGACGACCAGCAGGGACCGACGCTTGCCAAGTTCGCGATCGAAAAACTCAAGGCGAAAACCATCGCGGTAATCGATGACAGCACGGCCTACGGCCAGGGGCTGGCCGACGCGTTCGAGGCCACGGTGAAGGCCGCCGGCGCCAAAATCGTTGCGCGCGAGCACACCACCGACAAGGACACCGATTTCACCGCCATCCTGACCAAGATCAAGGGCCGCAAGCCCGAGCTCATCATGTTCGGCGGCATCGATCCGCAGGCCGGCCCGATGGTAAAACAGATGGCGGCGCTCGGCATCAAGGCGAAGTTCATCGGCGGCGACGGCATGCAGACGCCGAACTTCATCAAGCTCGCCGGCAATGCCGCCGAAGGCGTGATGGCCTCGATGCCCGGGCTGCCGAAGGAACAAATGCCCGGCGGCAAGGCCTTCATGGACAAATACAAGGCCAAGTTCAACGCCGAGGTCGAGCTGTTCGCGCCCATGGGCTATGATGCGGTGATGGTGTTCGTCGAGGCGATGAAGCGCGCCGGCTCGGCCGATCCGGCCAGGTTTCTGCCCGAAATCGGCAAAACCAGCTATCAGGGCGTGATCGGACCGATCGCCTTTGACGAAAAGGGCGATCTCAAGAACGGGCCGATCACCATTTACGTGGTGAAAGGCGACAAGTGGGAACCGCTTGAGACCGTGACCCCGGGAGCTGCCCCGGCAGGCGCAACCAGGGCGGAACCGGCCAGGAAATAGCGCGTTTCATCTTGGCTGCGGCTCGCGCGAGCCCTGAACCCAGGCAACGAACGGCACCCCTGCGGTGCCGTTTTCGTGTCAATGTAGCAAAGAGCTTTCAAGCCATGGACATTTTTCTGCAGCAGATCATCAACGGCCTGGTGCTGGGCAGCATCTACGCGCTGGTGGCCCTGGGCTATACCATGGTCTACGGCATCCTCGGCCTCATCAATTTCGCCCACGGCGACATCGTCATGGTCGGCGCGCTGGTCGCGCTCACGGTCGCCCAGGCGCTTGCCTCCAGCGGCCTGCCGGCGCCGCTCATTCTGCTGCTTGCGGCGGGCGCGGCCATTCTGGTGTGCATCGCGCTCGGCATCACCATCGAGCGCATTGCCTATCGCCCGCTGCGGCGCGCACCGCGGCTGGCGCCGTTGATCACCGCGATCGGCATCTCGATTCTGCTGCAGTACACGGCGGCGCTCATCTGGGGCAAACAGTACATCTCGATGCCCGAGCTGATCAAGCCGGCTCATTTCGTCGTGGGCGGCGCCCAGTTTACCGAACTGCAGGCGCTTATTTTCTTGCTGGCCTGCGCCGTCATGGCGGGGCTGCTGTGGTTCATCAAAGCGAGCCGCGTCGGCAAGGCAATGCGCGCCACCGAGCAAAATCCCGATGTCGCGGGACTCATGGGAGTTGATATCAACCGCACCATCTCTTTCACGTTTCTGCTCGGCTCGGCGGTCGGCGCCATCGCCGGCGTAATGGTCGTGCTCTATTACGGCCTGGGGCACTATTTCATGGGCTTCATGCTGGGAATGAAGGCGTTCACCGCCGCGGTGCTGGGCGGCATCGGCAACGTCGCGGGGGCCATGCTCGGCGGCATGCTGCTCGGGATCATCGAAAGCCTCGCCTCCGGCTACATCGGAGACCTGACCGGCGGCGTGCTGGGCAGCAACTACCGGGATATCTTCGCCTTCCTGGTGCTGATCCTGGTGCTGGTGCTGAGGCCCTCCGGCCTCATGGGACAGCAGACGGGCGAGCGCGCATGAGTCGCGTCATGGACATGCGCGCGCTCCCGCCGCTGCAGCGCTGGCTGGTGTTGCTCGCTGTCGCCGCGCTGCTGATAGCGCTGCCGTTCGCGGTCGACGCCTTCCTGGGCCGCACCTGGGTGCGCATCATCGATGTCGCGCTGCTCTTCATCATGCTGGCGCTCGGGCTCAACATCGTGGTCGGCTTTGCCGGCCTGCTCGATCTCGGATACATCGCGTTCTTCGCCGTCGGCGCCTACAGCTATGCGCTGCTCGCCTCTCCACAATTCGAAGTTCATGGACCGTTTCTGCTGCTGCTGCCGCTGGGCGCTTTGGTGGCGGCGGTTTTCGGCATCCTGCTCGGCGCGCCGACACTGCGGCTGCGCGGCGATTATCTCGCCATCGTCACGCTCGGCTTCGGCGAAATCATCCGCATTTTTCTCAACAACCTGAACCGTCCGATCAACATCACCAACGGACCGCAGGGCATCACGCTGATCGATCCGCTGCAGGTGGGCGGGATTGCGCTGAGTAAAACCTACACTTTGGGCAGTCTCACCATCGCGCCGGTGCACAGCTATTACTTCGTGTTTCTCGCCTGCGCGCTCGCCTCGATTTTCATCTCGCTGAGGCTTGAAGACTCGCGCATCGGCCGTGCCTGGATCGCGATCCGCGAAGACGAGCTGGCGGCGAGCGCCATGGGCATCAACACGCGCAACATCAAGCTGCTCGCGTTTGCCATGGGGGCCACCTTCGGCGGCGTGTCGGGCGGGCTGTTCGCCTCGTTCCAGGGCTTCATCAGCCCCGAAAGTTTCACTTTGCTCGACTCGATCATGGTGCTGTGCATGGTGGTGCTGGGCGGCATGGGCAACGTGGGCGGGGTCGTGCTGGGCGCAATCCTGCTCACCGCGCTGCCGGAGGCGTTACGCTACGTGGGGCCCCTGCAGCAGGCATGGTTCGGCCAAATCCATATCGATCCGTCCGATCTGCGCATGCTGCTGTTCGGGTCGGCGCTGGTATTGATGATGCTGTTCAGGCCCGCGGGCCTGTGGCCGTCGACCACGCGCCGCCGCGAACTTGCCGTCGAAGACGATGTTGTGGCGAAGGAGCAGGCAAATGCCGCGGGCTGATGAGCCGCTGCTGGCTGCGACCGCCATCACCAAAAATTTCGGCGGCCTCGCGGCCCTGTCCGAGGTCTCGCTCAGCGTCAGGCGCGGCGAAATCTTCGGCCTGATCGGCCCCAACGGCGCCGGGAAAACCACGCTGTTCAATGTGCTCACCGGTCTTTATCAGCCCGACAGCGGCGGATTCACCTTTAACGGCGCGCGCCTCACCGGGCTGAAACCGCACCAGGTTGCGGCACACGGTATCGCGCGCACTTTTCAGAACATACGCCTCTTCGCCAACATGTCCGCGCTCGAAAACGTGATGGTAGGGCGCCACCTCCGCACCCGGGCCGGGGTAATCGGCGCCATCCTGCGCGACGCCGCCACGCGCGGCGAGGAAGCCGCCATCGCCCGCCGCGCGCACGAGCTGCTCGATTATGTCGGCATTGCGCAGCACGCCGGCGATCTTGCGCGTAATCTCTCCTACGGCGACCAGCGCCGGCTCGAGATTGCGCGCGCGCTGGCCACCGAGCCGCTGCTGCTCGCGCTCGATGAGCCCGCCGCCGGCATGAACGCCACGGAAACCGCCGGGCTTAAACAACTGCTGGAAAAAATCCGCGGCGACGGCATTACGCTGCTGCTGATCGAACATGATGTAAAGCTGGTGATGGGATTGTGCGATCGCGTCGCAGTGCTCGATTACGGCAAAAAAATCGCCGAAGGCGCGCCGGCCGCGGTGCAGCGCGACCCCGCCGTCATCGAGGCCTACCTGGGAGGCGCCCTTGCTTGAGGTCAGGGGGCTGAAAGTCTCCTATGGCGGGAGCAACGCCGTGAAGGGCATCGATCTCGATGTGCGCAGCGGCGAGCTGGTGACTCTGATCGGCGCCAACGGCGCCGGC
>JAIESJ010000131.1 GCA_019746155.1 Burkholderiales bacterium | reverse complement strand
CAGATAAATTCCCTGCACCATGCGCTTGCGGGCGAGCAGCCGGATCAGCGTAGCCTCGAGCCGCTCGAGTCCGATCAGGTCTTCATAGAGGCGTTCGAAATGTTGCAGAGCGCGATTCTGGGCAGCATCGAGTTCGAAGCCGTGCGCCTCGGCGCGGCGCCGGATCCAACGTGTAACGTCGGCGCCATCGCGGGCGCAAGTGGTGTGGCCGTAGCGGCCGTCCTGGATTGGCGGCGTCGGGTCGTTCACGTGCTGCGGATAAAAGGTAAATGGTGAATCGTGAGTCGTAAATCGGCACGTCTACCAATCGCTACGAAATCGCGTTGACCATTTACCATTCACTATTCACCATTCACAGGTTCAAAGTGCGGTTATCTACCGCCAGCGCCGCTTCCTTCATCGCCTCGGAGAGCGACGGGTGGGCATGACAGATCAGCGCGATATCCTCGGCCGCCGCGCCGAACTCCATGGCGACGACGGCCTCGGCGATCAGCTCGGAAGCCATCGGGCCGATGATATGTGCGCCCAGGATGCGGTCGGTTCGGGCGTCGGCAATGATCTTGACGAAACCCGTGGTATCGCCCAGCGCGCGCGCGCGGCCGTTGGCCATGAACGGAAACGTGCCGCTGCGGAAATTGGCCCCTTCCGCTGTCAATTGCTGCTCGGTCTTGCCGACCCACGCGATCTCGGGCGAGGTGTAAATCACCCAGGGGACGGTGTTGAAGTCGACGTGACCGTGCTGTCCGGCGATGCGCTGCGCCACGGCAACGCCCTCTTCCTCCGCCTTGTGCGCGAGCATCGGGCCCCGCACCACGTCGCCAACCGCCCACACGCAAGGCAGGTTGGTGCGGCAATCATCATCGACGGCGACAAAGCCGCGCTCGTCGAGCTTCAGTCCCACGCCCGCTGCGTTGAGTCCGCTGGTGTTGGGTACGCGTCCAATGGAAACGATGAGCTTGTCGACAGTCAACACCTGCGCCTTGCCTGCGCTGTCGGTGTACTCGACCGTCACGTCCTTCCTTGCGGCCACCTTGCCGACCTTGACCCCGGTGTGAATGGCCAGTCCTTGCTTGGTAAAAACCTTGAACGCTTCCTTGGCAACCTGCTCGTCCGCCGCTCCCAGGAACGTCGGCAGCGCTTCCAGGACCGTCACTTCCGATCCGAGTCTGCGCCAGACGCTGCCCATTTCAAGCCCGATGACGCCCGCCCCGATGACACCGAGTTTTTTCGGCACTTCGGGAATCGCCAGCGCGCCGGCGTTGTCCAGGATCAGCTGGTTGTCGAATGCGACATCCGGCAGCGCGCGCGGGCTGGATCCGGTGGCAACGATCACATGTCTGGCGCTGATCGACTCCTCGGACTTTCCGGAAACCTTGATGTCCCAGCCCTTTTTGCCACCGCCCGCAAAACTGCCGCGACCGTGGAAAAAAGTCACCTTGTTCTTCTTGAACAGGTAAAGAATGCCTTCATTGTTCTGCCGCACCACCTTGTCTTTGCGCGCAAGCATTTTTGCGACATCGAGCGCCAGCCCCTTGACCTGGATGCCGTGGTCGGCAAAGCCGTGTCCGGCATGCTCGTAATTCTCCGACGACTGCAGCAGCGCCTTGGACGGAATGCAGCCGACGTTGGTGCAGGTGCCGCCCGGCGCCGGCTTACCCTCGGGCGTGACCCAATCGTCGATACACGCCGTTTGCAGTCCCAGCTGCGCCGCGCGGATCGCCGCGATATAACCGCCGGGACCGGCGCCGATGACCACCACATCAAATGTTTTTGCCATTTCAGAACCTTGTGAGGAGTCAGGCGTGAGGAGTCAGGCGTTCAATCGCGGGATTCGAGGTGTTCCGCTTCTCGCCTAACGCCTCCCGCCTCACCGGTTTCAGATTTCGAGCAACATGCGCGCCGGGTCTTCCAGCGCGTCCTTGATCGCCACCAGCGCCAGCACCGCTTCGCGGCCGTCGATGATGCGATGATCGTACGACAGCGCGAGATAGTTCATCGGACGGATCACGATCTGGCCGTCCTCGACGACCGGACGGTCCCTGGTGGCGTGCACGCCGAGGATCGCGCTCTGCGGCGGGTTGATGATCGGCGTGGACAGCATGGAGCCGAACACGCCGCCGTTCGAAATCGAGAACGTGCCGCCGGTCAGCTCTTCTATTGTCAGCTTGCCGTCCTGCGCGCGCTTGCCGAAATCGGCGATACTCTTCTCGATGTCGGCGAGCGAAAGCTGGTCGGCGTTGCGGATGATCGGCACCACCAGTCCGCGCGGGCTGCCGACCGCCATGCCGATGTCGAAATAGCCGTGATAGACGATGTCGTTGCCGTCGACCGAGGCGTTGACGATGGGGAACTTCTTCAGGGCGTAGACCGCGGCCTTGACGAAGAACGACATGAAGCCCAGCCTGATGCCGTGCTCCTTCTCGAATTTGTCCTTGTACTTGCTGCGCAAATCCATGACCGGCTGCATGTTGACTTCGTTGAACGTGGTCAAGATGGCGGCCGTCGACTGCGACTGCACCAGGCGCTCGGCAATGCGCGCGCGCAACCGCGACATCGGTACGCGCTGCTCGGGGCGGTCGCCCAAGGCTCCGAGATCGACCGCCGGAGCAGGAGCGCGCCGCGTTACGGGAGCCGCTGCTTCTGCCCTGGCTTCCGGCCGGCTACCCGTCTGGATCGCTTCCAGCACATCGCCCTTGGTCACCCGGCCGCCACGGCCGGTGCCGCTGATCGCCGCCGTGTCGAGCTGCTTTTCGGCCGCGAGCTTCTGTGCCGAGGGCATCGCCGACGCCGCTGGTTGAGAACCGGTCCTGGCCCGTGTCCTTGCTTCTGCTTTGGTCGCGGTGGCGGGAACCGCCGCCACGGCTTCAGTGTCGATCTGGGCGATCACCTCGTTGCTCGTCACCGTGGCGCCGTCGCCCTTGACGATCCTGACCAGCACGCCGGATTCGGGCGCCGGGGTTTCAAGCACCACCTTATCGGTCTCGATATCGATCAGGTTCTCGTCGCGCGTGACGGAATCGCCCACCTTCTTGTTCCACGAAAGCAGCGTCGCCTCCGCCACCGACTCCGACAGTTGCGGCACCTTCACTTCAATTATCATGATTGCTCCATAACGGACCGCGCATCAGTTTTCCTCGCCGGCGGTCAACGGCCGCGGCTGCTGGGCAACCACGCGCGGCCCGCTGCCGCCGGACATGGTCAGCGCCTGGTCCAGAAAATCTTTCAGCTGCTGGTCGTGCAGTGATTTGTAACCCACCGCGGGTGAGGCTGACGAATCCCGTCCCGCATAGAACAGCTTCTGGTGCGGCAGCAGGTGGCGCAGCAGATAGTGCTGAATGTGGCGCCAGGCGCCCTGGTTGCGCGGTTCTTCCTGGCACCACACGATCTCGGTTGCGCTTTGATAGCGCTCGATCTGGGCGCGGAAGTCGTCGTGCGGAAACGGATAGAGCTGGGCGATGCGCACCAGCGGCAGATCCTGTATGCCGCGCTCCTTGCGTGCGGCGCGCAGATCATAGAACACCTTGCCGCTGCAGAAAATCACGCGCCTGACGTTCTTCGGATTGATGTCCTGGGCATCCCAGTCCTCGTTGACCGGGCGGAAGTTGTCGTTGGCGAACTCTTCCAGCGGCGATACCGATTCCTTGTGACGCAGCAGGCTCTTCGGGGTAAAGATGATGAGCGGCTTGCGGTACGGCCGGATCATCTGCCGCCGCAGCAGGTAGTACATCTGTACCGGGGTGGCCGGAATGCACACTTGCATGTTGTAGTCGGCACAAAGTTGCAAATAGCGTTCGATACGCGCCGAAGAATGCTCGGGGCCCTGCCCCTCGTAACCGTGAGGCAGCATCAGCGTGAGCCCGCACATGCGGCCCCATTTGACCTCGCCCGAAGCGATGAACTGGTCGATTACCACCTGCGCGCCGTTGGCAAAATCGCCGAACTGCGCCTCCCAGATCACCAGCTCGTTCGGACCGGAAGTGGCGTAACCGTATTCGAAACCCATCACCGCTTCTTCCGACAGTATGGAGTCGATCACCACAAAGTCGCCCTGCCTGTCGGTCACGTGCTGCAGCGGAATATAAGTGCCCTGATCCCAGCGCTCGCGGTTCTGGTCGTGCAGTACTGCGTGACGGTGGAAGAAAGTGCCGCGACCGCTGTCCTGTCCCGACAACCTGATCGAATAGCCGTCGTTGAGCAGCGTCGCAAAGGCAAGATGTTCGGCCATGCCCCAGTCGAGCGGCAGCTCGCCCCGCGCCATCAGGCGGCGGTCGTCGATGATTTTCTGCACCCGGGGGTGGAGCTTGAAGTTCTCGGGAATGGTGGTGATCTTCTCGCCGAGCGCCTTCAGCGTCTCGAGCGGCAAGCGCGTATCGTCCTTCTCGTTCCACTTGGTGCCGATATAAGGTTTCCAATCGGCCTCGAACGGCGGTTTGTAATTGGACAGGATCGTTTTGTTGGTGTGATAACCGCCGTCGAGCG
>JAIESJ010000042.1 GCA_019746155.1 Burkholderiales bacterium | reverse complement strand
TCGGCACGGCCGGCGTGCTGTCGCCCTCGACCGGCATCATCGACAGCCATGGGCTGATGCTCGCCTATCTTGGCGACGCCGAGGAACACGGCGCCTCGCTCGCGTTGAAGAGCCCGGTCGAATCCGGCAGGATTACCGGCGACGGCATCGAGCTCAACGTCGGCGGCGACGAGTCCATGACCATCGTCTGCAACACCGTCGTCAACTCCGCCGGATTTCACGCGCAGGCGCTCGCGCGTCGCATCGCGGGCATCCCGCCCGACACCATACCGCCCACCTACTACGCCATCGGCCACTACTACACGCTGACGGGCGCTTCGCCGTTCAGGCATCTCGTCTACCCGGTCGCGCGGCAGGACTGGCTGGGCGTGCACGTCACGCTCGACCTCGGCGGGCGCTGCAAGTTCGGCCCCGACTTCGCGTGGATCGACCGCATCGACTACACCTTCGACATGAGCCGCGAGGCCGCTTTCTACGAAGCGATCCGCCGCTATTACCCGGGGCTCAAGGACGGGCAGCTCCAGCCCGGCTACACCGGAATCCGCCCCAAGATCCACGGCCCCGGCACGGATGCCCCCGACTTCATGATCCAGGGCCCGCAGGACCACGGCATCACAGGGCTCGTGAATCTCTACGGCATGGAGTCGCCCGGCCTTACTTCCTCGCTCGCCATCGCCGACTACGTGTACGAGCTGCTTGCTGACTAGCGGCAGAAGCTAACGTAGCCCGGATGCAGCCGCAGGCGGAATCCGGGGTTTCAGCGATTGGAGAAAACCGGCCCTGGATTCCGCTTTACGCCATCCGGGCTACCCACTACACGCCCCCTCACAGTTCAGGTCATAACCGGGTCGGACCAGCGCAAGGTATTGATCTTGCGGCATAAGGCCATAAGATAGGGGCAATACAGACGCTTGGCGGCGCATTTTCGTAAATAAAACGCACGCTGTAAGGAGGGAGCGATGCCCCGCGCCAACTGCGCATTTCCTATGCGCCATGAAGCGCTGGCTTTAGCCCGAGGAGTGTGTCGAGGCAGTCGGTTTCGTCCGTAATGCGGCCGTTGAAATAGTCCACCCCTACACTGGAATCAACAAGGATCATCAGTCGATCCGCATACGGTCCAGATCATCTCGCCATTTGAGCTTGCCGCGAAATCCCTTAAGCGCCTCTTGCTTCTTGAGCTGAATCAGAGCCTTGAGGCCCAGTTCGACAGCCTCGCGCTTCGTTCGTACCCCTGTCGTTTTGATCGCTTCAGCTATAAGTTTTTCGTCAATCACGATATTGGTTCGCATCGGAAAATCCAATGTGTATATTCATCTTGTATCATACACATTTATGCGCAATGGCACATAACCGCCGGCGGAGCATTCCTCACCTCACATGCCGGTCAATGACCGCAACCGCTTTGATCTCCACCAGAAAACCTGATTGCGTGCCCGCGGGGGGGCGGAGCAGGTTCCGTCGACATCAAGCCGACAGATGGCGCTCCGGACTCTATCTCCCGAAATACCGGCTAGTCGATTACAGCGACCGCCTCTACCTCGACCAAAAAGCCTTCCCGCGCCGGCACAGCACGAGATCAAGCCTGATCCTCCATCAGACGGCGTATCTGTGGAATCATGGCTGCGGTCGTCTCGACCCCTTCCGCAATCGCTTCGCCAGCGCGGTGATAGTCGAGCATTCCCAAGTGTCCCAGATGCGGCGTGATGACCACATCCGCCGGTTCGCCGGCAAGCCGGCTGCGGGAAACCTGCACCTGCATGATGTTGATGCTGCCGGCCACCACTTCGACCATGCTCGGCAGCCGCTTGCGGCGCTTCTCGCCATCCAGTTTTTTCACATAGCGGCCGACGATGGCGGAACCCAAATCCACCGCAATTACGAAATCAGCCCCCATCGCACGGCACAACGATACCGGAACCGGATTGACGAGAGCCCCGTCGACCAGCAATCGCCCGTCGCGTTCTACCGGAGTGAACAGTCCCGGCAACGCAATCGAGGCGCGCACCGCTTCGACTACCTGCCCCTCGCGCAGCCAGACCTCGCGCCCGCTCTGGAAATCAGTGGCTACGGCAGCGTAAGTGCGCGGCAGTTCGGCTATCTCTTTTTCGAGAAAATTCTCCTGCAGGAAGCGGGTCAGCTTCGCGCCCTTGATGAAACCGCCGTTGAAGCTGATATCGAAGAAACTCACCACGCTGCGCCAGGTAAGCCCGGTCACCCATTTCTCCAGCGCCTCGAGGCCGTCATCCGCGTATACGGCGCCGACCAGCGCGCCGATCGATGCCCCGCACACGATTTTGGGCCGGATTCCGGCCCCATCCAGCGCGCGCAGCACGCCGATATGCGCCCAGCCGCGCGCCGAGCCCGCTCCCAGTGCAATGCCAATTTTCATGCCCACGCTACCGCCGCCTCCGATCACCGCATATTGTCTCACGCCGCACGCTGGTTGGTGCCGGCCTGGCGCTCCAGAAATTCCGCCAGCGTTTTCACCCACTCCTCGCGCATGAATATAAAACCGTCGTTGTGCCCGCCCCGCAACTCAAGAAACAGCCGGGGCTCGTTGGCGGCTTCGAAAATCTCCCGGCCCTGCGCAAACGGAACGATATCGTCATCCCGGCTGTGCGCCACCAGCAACGGCACCCTGATCTGCCTGATACGGGAAAGATTGTCATAGCTGAAGCGGGAAATCAGCTTGACCGGGATAAACGGATAGATTCTCGCACCCAGGTCCGGCACCGAGGTGAATGTCGACATCAGCACCAGAGCGCGCGGCGGACGCGTTACAGCCAGCCAGCTCGCCACGGCGCCGCCCAGCGATTCGCCGACATACACGATGTCACCCGGCTTGATGCCGCGTGTTTGCGTAAGCCAGTACCACGCCGCGCTCGCATCGCGATAAGTACCCTCTTCCGAAGGCGTACCGGTGCTTTTACCGTAACCGCGGTAATCGAAGATCAGCGTCGCGTAACCCAGGCGGCTGAACATCAGCAGGTAATCGATGCGGTGCGAGATATTGCCGGCGTTGCCGTGGAAGAACAGCACCGTTCCGCGCGGCGATTCCTGTCCATCCGCCGCCGGCACCCACCATGCATGCAGCGTCTCGCCATCCTCGGTGCGGATATCCACCGCTTCGAACTCCAGGCCGTAAGCCTGCGGCGTGATAACGGTCTCTCGCCCGATTTCAGGGAAATACACCAGACGCGACTGAAACAGAAACAACAGGATCAGGATCACAGCATAGGCGATCGCGACCGAAACGATGATGTTCCACAGCATGGAGAGCTTCACACGGCCAGTTCCAACGGTTCCTCGTCCAGCGCTGCGGCCTGCTCACGCAGGGTCAGGATGTGATCCTGCCAGTAGCGCTGGGTGTTGAAAAACGGGAAACTTGCGGGAAACGCCGGATCGTCCCAGCGCCGCGCGAGCCAGCCCGCGTAATGGATGATGCGCAGCGTGCGCAATGCTTCGATGAGCGCCAGCTCCGAGGGATTGAAATCGTTGAATTCCCGGTATCCTTCGATCACGGCGCCAAGCTGGATGGCTATGGTCACGCGGTCTCCGGCGAGCCACATCCAGATATCCTGCACCGCCGGCCCCATACGCGCGTCGTCGAGATCGACGAAATGCGGCCCCTTAGCAGTCCACAGGATATTGCCGGCGTGACAATCGCCGTGCAGCCGAATGTTTCTAACCTTGCCCACCCGCTCGTAACAGCGCGCAACGCGCCTCAGTACGTCACTGACCACGCCGCGATAAACCTCCCTCAGATCGGCAGGGATGAAGCCGTGCTCGAGCACATAGCGCGACGGCTCGTGACCGAAACTCCCGATATCGAGCGCCGGACGGTGCCTGAACGGTTTTACAGCGCCGAGCGCGTGGATGCGGCCGATGAAACGCCCCAGCCAGCGCAGGGTGTCGCGGTCCTCAAGTTCGGGACTGCGGCCGGGACGCCGCGGATAAAGCGCAAAACGGTAACCGTCATGCTCATGCAGCGTCCGGCCACCCATCATGAGCGGCGCCACCACCGGTATCTCGCGTTCGGCCAGTTGCCGCGCAAATTGATGCTCCTCGTCGATCGCTGCATCCGGCCAGCGTCCCGGACGGTAAAACTTCGCGATCAGCGATGTTTCATCCTCCAGCCAGATCTGATAGACACGATTCTCGTAGCTGTTCAGCGCCAGCAGGCGGCCGTCGCAGCGGTAGCCCGTGCTTTCCACCGCATCGAGAATGCAGTCCGGCGTCAGTCTTTCGTACGGTGGCGGCATGCGTGATTGAACCTTTGACCGCAACATATCACAAAGCCATGACTGGCCGGGCCAAACCCGTCCGGTGAAGGCCGGGATCAGATTTCCGCGTGAACACGCAGCCCGAGGAAATGGACGGGTCCGCGGTCGGCGTTATAGCCCGGATTGCGGATATGCTGATAATCGAACGAAATCCAGAAGGACTTCCCGGCTTTGAAGCTGTAGTAA
>JAIESJ010000068.1 GCA_019746155.1 Burkholderiales bacterium | reverse complement strand
CGATGGACCGGGCGTTTCGGCGGCGGCGCGTAATCACTTGTTCGAGCCATTTTTTACCACTGCCAGCAGCGGTACCGGACTCGGTCTTTATATCGCGCGCGAAGTGTGCGAGGCCAACGGTGCGACGCTCGATTACGTCGAGACGCCGGCCGGCGCGCAGTTCACGGCGCTGTGCAGGGGAGGCTAGTATTTGTCCAAGAACCATGTTCTGGTCGTAGACGACGAAGCCGATATCCGCGAGCTGCTCGGCATGACGTTGAGCCGCATGGGGCTTGAAACCGATTGCGCGGCGAATACCGGCGAAGCGTTTACGCTGCTCGCCAAGAACAGCTATGCCCTGTGCTTGACCGACATGCGGCTTCCCGACGGCGACGGCCTGGCCGTGGTCGATTACGTGGCGAAGAACCATCCCAGTCTGCCGGTGGCGGTGATTACCGCCCATGGCAGCGCCGAGAACGCGGTGGCTGCGCTCAAGGCCGGCGCTTTCGATTACCTTGCCAAACCCGTTCAGCTCCATCAATTGCGCACGCTCATCCAGCAGGCGCTGAAGCTCAATGTGGTCGAAAAACCAAAAAAACCGTTGAAACCGCAGGCGGCCATTGCCAAAGAAATTTGCGGGTCGAGCGAACCGATCCGGCGTGCCAAGGAGTTGATTTCCAAACTTGCGCGAAGCCAGGCGCCCATCCATATCACCGGCGAATCGGGTAGCGGAAAGGAACTCGCGGCACGACTTATTCACCAGCAAAGTGTCCGAAGAGACGGGCCGTTCGTCGCCGTGAATTGCGGTGCCGTGCCAGAGAACCTGATGGAGAGCGAGTTTTTCGGTTACCGGAAGGGCGCATTCACGGGGGCAAACCAGGACAAGGAGGGGTTTTTTCAGGCAGCGCATGGAGGAACGCTGTTTCTCGACGAGGTGGCGGAATTGCCTTTGGCCATGCAAGTGAAGCTGTTAAGGGCAATCCAGGAAAAGACAGTACGCCCGGTGGGCTCGACGGAAGAACTGCCGGTGGACGTCAGGTTCATCAGCGCCACTCACCATGATCTGCATGAGCTGGTGGGCGCCGGCGATTTTCGCCAAGACCTGTTTTATCGGCTAGCGGTCATCGAACTCAAAATGCCTTCGCTGCGGGAGATGAAGGAAGACATACCGGTGTTGGCGGCCGAAATCCTGGCGCGACTGACGGCTCCGCTGAAGGTTTCGCCCCCTCGTTTAAGTTTTGGCGCATTGAAGGCTCTGCAGTCTTATTCGTTTCCCGGCAACGTGCGCGAACTCGAAAATATCCTGGAACGGGCGCTGGCGCTTGCGGCGGGCGACGAGATCCGCCCTGAAGACCTCCAGCTTGAATCCCGCGACGATGCGCGGACCATCGGTAAACAGGACCTCATGGCCCTCCGGAACACCCTCCCGCTGCCGGAATATCTGGAGCGGCTCGAGAAGGAAGCGATCATGGAGGCGCTTGAGAAAACGCGCTACAACCGCACTGCTGCCGCCAAGCTCCTCGGCATCACTTTCCGCGCGCTGCGCTATCGCATGGAGCGGCTGGGGATCAACGATGAGCTTGATTCAAGCGATTGATTTTATTGTAGAAAAATATCGGGTTTTGCCGGCGGGGGTGGTCCGCGGTGCGCATCGCTGACGACGGCAGGATCGACGGCGCGTGTCAACTGTCGTCGCCGAACTGCGATGAACGGCCACCTGGCACCCGCATCGAGCTGATCGTCATCCACAATATCAGCCTGCCGCCGGGCGAATTCGGCGGCCCCGGCATTGTCGATCTCTTCACCAACCGGCTTGATCCCGCCACGCATCCGTACTATGCGACGATCGCCGATCTCAGGGTTTCCGCGCATTTCCTGATCCGTCGTGACGGCGAGGTGATCCAGTTCGTGCCCTGCGGCCGCCGTGCCTGGCATGCCGGGGCATCGGATTGGCGCGGGCGCGGGCGCTGCAATGACTTTTCCATCGGCATCGAACTCGAAGGCAGTGATCACACGCCGTTCGAAAACGCCCAGTACGCAGCGCTTGCAGAACTCACGCGTGCGCTCCAGGTGCGCTATCCCATTGCCGATATTGTCGGCCACTCGGACATTGCGCCCGGACGCAAGACCGATCCCGGCCCGCATTTCGACTGGCCGCGCTATCGCGCGCTGCTGGATAAGACGCAAGCGGCCTGAATTGCGGGCAATAAACCCATATTTTTCAGATTGTTACAACCGTTTTTCACGGTTCGCCGAAACATTTGAAAAATTCTTCGAAAAAGCTATTGCGTTCTAAAAACCACCCTACTAGAATTAGTTTCAAAGATGGTTCAGACCACAATATATAGTGGCCAGGGTGGGAGCGGCAGCACCCTCCTGAATCTCTAAAAAACCTATAACGATCAAGGAGTCACAATATGCAACTTGCCACTGACACGGCTCCCTCCATGCCGACCGTGAATTTCACCACCTCCGAGACCGTGGCCCAGGAACCGCCCTACACTCAATACAAGGTGATTCGCCGCAACGGCGCGGTGGTCGGTTTCGAGCCCTCGAAGATCACGATCGCCATGACCAAGGCTTTCATTGCCGTCAACGGCGGTCAGGGCGCAGCCTCCGCCCGCGTGCGTGAGCAGGTGGCGCAGCTTACCGCAGGTGTGATGAGCGCGCTGATGCGCCGCCAGCCCTCCGGCGGCACTTTCCACATCGAGGACATCCAGGACCAGGTGGAACTCGCGCTGATGCGCTCCGGCGAGCACGATGTCGCGCGCGCTTACGTGCTGTATCGCGAAGAGCGTGCCAGGCAGCGCGCCAGGCAGCGCGAAACGCAGAAGGAGCCCGCACAGCATGTGATCAACGTGTCCGAAGGCGGCGTTCTCAAGCCGCTCGACCTGCCGCGTGTGACCGCCCTCGTGCGTGAAGCGTGCGAAGGACTGGGCTGCGAGGTTTCCCCCGAGCCCGTCCTGCAGGCGATGCAGCGCGATCTTTACGAAGGCGTGCCGATGGACGAGGTCAGGAAATCGCTGGTTCTTTCGGCGCGCGCGCTGATCGAGCAGGATCCAGGCTACAGTTATGTCACGGCGCGGCTGCTGCTGCACACGCTGCGGCTGGAGACTCTCGGCGAGGAAGTCACCCAGGCCGGGATGAGCAGGCGCTATGCCGAGTACCTGCCCGAGTTCGTCAAGAAAGGCATCGAGGCCGAGCTGCTCGACGAACGCCTCGGCCATTACGATCTCAAGGCGCTGGGCGCCGCGCTCGACGCCAATCGCGACCTCAAGTTCACCTACCTCGGGCTGCAGATCCTCTACGACCGCTATTTCCTGCATATCCACGGCCGGCGCATCGAGTTGCCGCAGATCTTCTTCATGCGCGTGGCGATGGGGCTGGCGCTGAACGAGCCCGAAGGCAGTCGCGAGGCGCGCGCGATCGAGTTCTACAACGTGCTTTCCAGCTTCGACTTCATGAGCTCGACGCCGACGCTGTTCAACTCCGGCACGCGCCGTTCCCAGCTCGCGAGCTGCTATCTCACGACCGTGGCCGACGACCTCGACGGCATCTACGAGGCGATCAAGGAAAACGCGATGCTGCAGAAATACGCGGGCGGCATCGGCAACGACTGGACGCCGGTGCGCGCGCTGGGCGCCCATATCAAGGGCACCAACGGCAAGTCGCAGGGCGTGGTGCCGTTTCTGAAAGTCGTCAACGACACCGCGGTTGCGGTCAACCAGGGCGGCAAGAGGAAGGGCGCAGTGTGCTCCTATCTCGAGACCTGGCACCTCGACATCGAGGAATTCCTCGAGCTGCGCAAGAACACCGGCGACGACCGCCGCCGCACCCACGACATGAACACCGCGAACTGGGTGCCGGATCTCTTCATGAAGCGCGTGATGGAAAACGGCGAATGGACGCTGTTCTCGCCGTCCGACGTGCCTGACCTGCACGACAAGTTCGGCAAAGCGTTCGAAACGGCCTACCTCGGTTATGAAGCGAAGGCTGCGCGCGGCGAGCTGAAGCTCTACAAGAAAATTCCCGCGAACCAGCTGTGGCGCAAGATGCTGACCATGCTGTTCGAGACCGGTCATCCGTGGATCACCTTCAAGGACCCGTGCAATATCCGCTCCCCGCAGTCCCACGTCGGCGTGGTACACAGCTCGAATCTGTGCACCGAGATCACGCTTAACACCGGTCCCGACGAAATCGCGGTGTGCAACCTGGGATCGATCAACATGCCGGCACACCTCGACGTGAGTTCCGGCCGGCTCGACATGGAGAAGCTGAAGCGCACGGTCGGCACCGCGATGCGCATGCTCGACAACGTGATCGATCTCAATTTCTACTCGGTCAACAAGGCGCGCAACTCCAACTTCAAGCACCGCCCGGTGGGCCTGGGCATCATGGGTTTCCAGGACTGCCTGC
>JAIESJ010000158.1 GCA_019746155.1 Burkholderiales bacterium | reverse complement strand
AATCTGCAGGAAGATGATCCTTTCTACGAGTTTTTCCGGCGCTTCATCCCCAATCCCGGCCCGCGCGAATTCCAGTCGCAGTCTCTGGGCTCCGGGTTCATCATCAGTGCCGATGGCTATATCCTGACAAATTCCCACGTCATCGATGCGGCGGAGGAAATCACCGTCAAGCTCAACGACAAGCGCGAGTTCAAGGCCAAGGTGATCGGCGCGGACCGGCGGACCGACGTGGCGTTGATCAAGATCGAAGCCGCCGGGCTGCCAGCGGTCAGGTTCGGCGATCCCAACAAGCTCAAGGTCGGCGAATGGGTCGTGGCCATCGGTTCGCCATTCGGTTTTGAGAATACCGTTACCGCCGGGATCGTGAGCGCCAAAGGACGCTCGCTGCCGCAGGAAAACTTCGTGCCGTTCATCCAGACCGACGTTGCGGTGAATCCCGGCAACTCGGGGGGGCCGTTGTTCAACCTGAGAGGGGAAGTGGTCGGCATCAATTCGCAGATTTACAGCCGTACCGGCGGTTTCATGGGGTTGTCTTTCGCAATTCCGATTGATGTTGCCAATAACGTTGCGCAGCAGCTGCGCACGACCGGCAAGGTCACGCGCGGGCGTGTCGGCGTAGTGATTCAGCCCGTGACCAAGGAGCTTGCGGAATCGTTCGGCCTGCCCAGACCGCAGGGGGCGCTCGTCAACTCCGTCGAAAAAGGCGGCCCGGCGGATAAAGCGGGCATAGAACCGGGCGATGTGATCCTGAGGTTCGATGGTAATGCCGTGAATTCCTCGGAGGATCTGCCGCGTATCGTCGGCGCCACCAAACCCGGAAGTAAGGTCACGATACAGATCTGGCGCAACAAGGCCGCGCGCGACCTGCAAATCACGGTTGCCGAGTTGCAGGACGAGCGCGCAACGCGCCAGTCCCGGCGCGGCGGCAAGCCGCCGGTGACCGCGCCCACCCAGTTCGGACTGACGCTGAACGAACTCACGGACGCCAAGCGCAGCGAGCTCAAGATCGAAGGCGGTGTCATGGTCGAAAACGCCCAAGGCGCGGCTGCGCGCGCCGGCATCCGTCGCGGCGATATCATCCTTTCAGTCAACAACCAGGTGGTGAAATCCGTCGATCAGTTGTTCCAGCTCATGAACCAGTTCGAGAAGGGCAGTATTGTGGCCCTGCGGATCAGGCGCGGCAACAACTCGCTGTACGTGCCTTTCCAGATCAATGGCAACACGCGCTGACGGGGTGCGGCTCACGGTTTACAGCCGCAACTACTGTCATTTGTGCGAGGAAATGATCGCCGGCCTGCGCCAGTTGCAGGCCGGTTTTCATTTCGAGCTCGAAATCGTCGATGTCGACAGCGTTGCCGAACTGGAGCGTCGCTATGGGGAAAAGGTGCCGGTGCTTGTCTGCGGCAGCGATGAAATCTGCCTTTACCGTCTCGAGACGCAAGTTGTTACTGAATATTTAGCGAAAATTTGTTAAAATTTAAGCTTTTACCGGCAATGAGGGAGGGCACCCTGGGTGCCCTTTTCTATGCAGCATATCCGCAATTTCTCCATCATCGCCCACATCGACCACGGCAAATCGACGTTGGCGGACCGCATTATCCAGTTGTGTGGCGGCCTCTCCGATCGCGAGATGGAAGAACAGGTGCTCGACTCGATGGATCTGGAGCGCGAGCGCGGCATCACCATCAAGGCGCAGACGGCCGCGCTCGAGTATCGGGCGCGCGACGGACGGACTTATCAGCTCAATCTGATCGATACCCCCGGCCACGTCGATTTTTCCTACGAGGTGTCGCGCTCGCTTGCCGCGTGTGAAGGCGCGCTACTGGTGGTCGATGCCTCGCAGGGCGTGGAAGCGCAGACCGTCGCCAACTGCTATACCGCGATCGAACAGGGCGTTGAAGTCCTGCCCGTGCTTAACAAGATGGATCTGCCGCAGGCCGATCCCGAACGCGTGATTGCCGAGATCGAGGACATCATCGGCATTCCTGCCAGGGACGCGGTCAGGGTGAGTGCCAAGAGCGGAGCAGGCGTAGCGGATATTCTGGAGGCGCTGATCGAACGTATCCCGCCCCCCGGAGGACACCCGGACCAGCCGCTCAAGGCGCTCATCATCGATTCCTGGTTCGACAACTACGTCGGGGTGGTGATGCTGGTGCGCGTGGTGGACGGGGAATTGAAGCCCAAAGACCGCATCATGTTCATGTCGACCCGGACAGGCTATCTGTGCGAGCAGGTCGGCATTTTCACGCCAAAATCCAGGAGCAAGGAAAAGCTCTCGGCCGGCGAGGTCGGATTCGTGATCGCGGGTATCAAGGAACTCAAGGCGGCCAGTGTCGGCGACACGCTGACGCTGGCCGATAACCCAGCAACCGAGGCGCTGCCCGGCTTCAAGGAAATCAAACCCCAGGTGTTTGCGGGGCTCTATCCGGTCGATTCGAGCGAATACGACGCGCTGCGCGATGCACTGGAGAAGCTGCATCTCAACGATGCGTCGCTGCGCTACGAGCCGGAGTCTTCGCAGGCGCTCGGTTTCGGCTTCCGCTGCGGCTTTCTCGGGCTGTTGCACCTGGACATCGTGCAGGAGCGGCTCGAGCGCGAATACAACATGGACCTCATCACCACCGCGCCGACCGTGGTCTACCAGGTGCTGCTGCGTGATGGTACGGTGATCGAAATCGAGAATCCCTCGCGGCTGCCCGATCTGTCGCAGGTCGAGGAGATCCGCGAGCCCATCATCACCGCTTCGATTCTGGTGCCGCAGGATTACGTCGGCGCCGTGATCACGCTGTGCAATCAGAAACGCGGCATGCAGCGCAATATGCAGTATCTGGGGCGGCAGGTGATGCTCACTTACGAGTTGCCACTCAATGAAGTCGTGATGGATTTCTTCGACAAGCTGAAGTCGGTTTCCCGCGGTTATGCATCGCTTGATTATGACTTCCTCGAATACCGTGCGGCGGACCTGGTCAGGCTGGACATTCTGATCAACGGCGATCGCGTCGATGCGCTGTCCCTGATCGTACATCGGGCCAATGCCCAATATCGCGGGCGCGATCTCGCAACCAGGATGCGTGAACTCATCCCGCGCCAGATGTTCGATGTCGCAGTGCAGGCGGCAATCGGCTCCCAAATCATTGCGCGCGAGACGGTCAAGGCGCTGCGCAAGAACGTGCTCGCAAAGTGCTATGGCGGCGATATCACGCGCAAGAAAAAGCTACTGGAGAAGCAAAAGGCCGGCAAGAAACGCATGAAGCAGGTCGGCAACGTGGAGATTCCCCAGGAAGCGTTCCTTGCGATTCTGCAGGTGGAGAAATAAATGATGCGTAAGATGAGAGGCGTAAGGCGAGAAGTGAAATGCGGCGTCGGGCGAGGTTTCGCGCCTCACTCGAGCCCGGAGGGCACGCGATGAATTTCGCTCTTGTGATGTTCCTGCTGCTGGTATTCACCGGGACCGTCTGGCTCCTGGATCATTTCGTGCTGCGCAGGAGACGCGGCCAGGGATTGCCGGAACCGTGGTGGATCGAATACCCAAAGAGTTTTTTCCCGGTGATTTTGGTCGTCTTCCTGCTGCGCTCCTTTCTGGTCGAGCCGTTCAAGATTCCCTCGGGTTCCATGCTGCCGACGCTGCTGGTCGGCGACTTCATACTGGTGAACAAATTCACTTATGGTGTCCGGCTGCCGATCGTTAATATCAAGCTTGCGGACATAAACCGGCCGCAACGCGGCGAAGTCATGGTGTTCCGCTATCCGGAGAATCCTTCTCTCGATTACATCAAGCGCGTAGTCGGCCTGCCCGGAGACAGGATCGATTACAGGAACAAACGGCTCCGGATCAACGGCGAGGAAATCAGCCTCACGCCTGACGGTGAGTATAATTACGTCGAAACGGGGCTCAACTTCGTGGCGGCGCAGCGCTTCATGGAACAGCTTGGCGAGCATCGGCATGCAATATTGGTGCAGCCGGAAGCGCCGAGCGTGCAGCTGGGCGGGGTGCGCATGTTCCCTCAGCGGGATAATTGCGCATACAATGACACGGGCTTCAGCTGCACGGTGCCTGCCGGGCATTATTTCATGATGGGGGACAACCGTGACAGCAGCAGCGACAGCCGCTACTGGGGGTTCGTGCCTGATGCCAACGTCGTCGGCAAGGCATTCCTGATCTGGTGGAACTTCGACGATTTCAGGAGAATCGGTCGGTCGATCAAATGAGGAGGGCGTTCATGCGCAGGCAACGGGGTTTGAGCTTGTCCGGCTTCATGTTATGGGCAGTAATACTGGTGTGCGTGGCGTTGCTTGGGTTCAAGCTTGCCCCGGCATATTTCGAATACCTGTCGATTCAGAAACAGTT
>JAIESJ010000286.1 GCA_019746155.1 Burkholderiales bacterium | reverse complement strand
ACCGGAATGGCGATCGCATTGGCGAGCGGTGAAATGATGGAAACCTGCTGGAACATCGCGAGCAGAAGCGGTATCAGACCCAGCGTCACCGCCCACTGCACCCGCGCCCACGCCTTGAACCAGTGCGGCGGCGCCACGCGGCACGCAGTCACGAACAGGATCACCGCCACCGCGCCGAACGACAGCCAGAATCCGGGCGCGAGCACCGCCCACGGATCGAGCAGCACCACCGCCAGCAGCGCCAGTGCCAGCACCACCGACGCCGAACTCATGCGCCCGCTCCACAGCGCCAGCGCCATCACGGCAATCATGTAGAGCGTGCGCTGTGCCGGCACTGCAAAGCCGGCGAGTAAGGTATAGGCAAGCGCTGCCGCAAAGCCAAACAACACCGCCGCCTTGCGCGCCGGCAGCCACAGCATCAGCCGTGCACTTCGGCGCCACAACCAGTAGGCAATCGCCAGCGCGAGCCCCGAGACCATGGTCACATGTAGTCCGGAAATACTCATCAGGTGATTGACGCCGGTGCGCGTGAAGACCTGCCATTGCTCCGGCGGAATGGCACGCTGGTCGCCGATGGCCAGCGCCGCAAGCACGCCGGCATAGGGCTCACCCGGCAGCGCCTGCTGGATTCTCTCGCGCAGCGCGTCGCGCGCCCTTTCGATGCGGTATTGCGGCCGCTCCACCATCGCATCAAGACGGCGGCTGCCGCTCCCCGGCCGCACATAGCCGGTGGCGCGGATATCGCGCTCGAGCAGCCAGGCTTCGTAATCGAAACCGTTCGGATTGGCCGTGCCGTACGGACGCTTGAGCCTCACCGTCAACTGCCAGCGCTCGCCCGGGTGCAGTTCCGGCAGCATTGAAGGCATCGTGCCGCGCGCGGCGGTGCCCCACCACGACAGCGAAATGCGCAGCGGCACCGTTGCACCTTCGGTCAGCACGCGCTCGACCTCGAACTCGAAGCGCACGCTGCGCTCATAGGGTTGCGGCAGGCTTCCAATCACGCCGACTACTTGAATGTCCCGGCCCTCCCATTGCGCAGGCAGCGCATCGGCGAGACGCAAGTGGGCGAACACTGCCGCCCAGAAAAAACCGAATCCCAGGCACAGCGCCTTGATCAGAATTCCCCGCGTAACGAACGCCGCGGCATTCTGAAAACGCCAGAGCAAGGGCAAGGCCAGCGCGCCAACCAGCACCCATGCCCATTTGAGTTCGGGCAGCGCGGCCTGCCGTTGCAGCAGCCAGGCGCCGAACACGAAAAAAAGGATATTAAGCCGCACGTTCCCTGCCGAGGTTTTCCGCTTAACGCTCAAGGCGCATGGTCGGGATACGACTTAGGTAGAATATGCGCTCAAGCCCTTGGCGCGATCACGATGCCCCGCAAGTATTTCCGCAAACTCCTGCCCAGCCACGACGCCATCAGGCAGAACCGTTATCTCGCCTGGTTCGGACCGTGGCTGCAGCATCACAACCTGTGGCATCTGCACCGCCGCTCGGTGGCGGGCGGGCTGGCCGTCGGCATGTTCGCGGGACTGGTGCCGGGCAGCAATCCGGTGCAGTTCGCCGTCGCCGCAGTGCTGGCGATCATTTTCCGCGTCAACCTGCCCATCGCCGTCATTGTCACGCTGTATTCCAACCCATTCACCATCGTGCCGCTATACTACCTGGCCTTCAAGCTGGGGCAGCTGGCGCTGATGCAGGGAAACGGCGTCCTGCCGCCGCTCGCTTTCAGCCTCGAAGGCAAGGGCTTCCGCGAATGGATTCCCGCCGCGCTTGAATGGCTGGCCAGCGTCGGCAAGCCGCTGGTGGCCGGGCTGCCGTTGCTTGCCGTGCTGCTCGCCGTGATCGGTTATTTCGCAGTTGACTGGGCGTGGAAGTTGTATGTGCGCTGCGAATGGCACAAACGCAAGCGCCGGCGCGCCCGGCAGGCCAGATCCTCATGACCACGCCGCACTCCTGGAAAGACGCCATGCGCGAGCTCGCCGCGCGTGATGCCGTGATCAGAAACCTGGTCAAAAGATTCGATGGCCTTGCACTCGGCAGCCGCGGCGATGCATTCCAGACGCTGGCGCGCGCCATCGTCGGCCAGCAGATCTCCGTCAAGGCCGCGCACAGCGTGTGGAACCGGTTGACGGCCGAGTTGCAGGTCGTGACACCCGCAACCGTTCACGGCGTGGATAACCAGCGGCTGCGCGCCTGCGGCCTGTCAGACCGGAAAGCCGGTTATCTGCTGGACCTCGCCGCGCGCTTTCACTCCGGCGCGCTCGACGCCAGGAAGTGGCGGCAGCTCGATGACGAAGCTCTGATCGCCGAACTGGTCCAGGTCAAAGGCATAGGCCGCTGGACCGCCGAGATGTTCCTGATTTTCCACATGACGCGTCCGGACGTGCTGCCGCTCGACGACATCGGCCTGCAGCGCGCGATGAGCCTGCACTATAATAACGGGCGGCCGCTGTCCAAGCTCAAGATGCGCAAGATCGGCAACAACTGGGCGCCCTGGCGCACGGTCGCGACCTGGTACATGTGGCGCAGCCTGGATCCCGTCCCTGTCGAGTATTAAAGAAGACATTACAGTCTGGCAATGACACACACCGAATTCATCAGCGCCTACGGCGCCGGAAAAATCAAGATCGAGATCGACCCCAAGGGGGCCGCGCGCTACATCAGCGCGCGGCTGCTGCTGCCGCTGGTGATGATGCCCGTGGTCGGTATCGGCATAGCGCTCGCACTCACAGGCTGGATTTGGACGGGAATTGCGGTTCTTGCGTTCGGCATCATAGCGCCGCGGCTTATCAAGCGCTCGGCGCCGCATTTCATCCTGACCCAGGCGTTGCAGGATGACAAAATCTACGGCGAAGTCACGCAGGCGGGCATCCTGCAAATCACCCCGCTCTAAAAGCGTATATCAAAAAGACCAAAACCAATGAAACCGCCGATGGACGCCGATACACGCCGATCAAACCCATCCCCACGGCTCTCGCCGAAAAAATGTAGAATTTAATTAAATTAAACAACGCGTTACGAGCTAGCTTCGTGCCTCGCAGCTGCGGGCTTTTGATTTTAATCGGCGTTTATCGGCGGCTATTTTGTTACGGGCTCTAAAAGAGGGCCCTCTAAACAACAAGCCATCTCCCTGGTTATTGTTACTGCTCACTGCTTACTGCTTACTGCTTACCGCTTACCGCTTACCGCTCACTCTTCACCACTTCACTGCTTCTGTCAACGGGTATTTCAGGACACCGGCTGCAGCACGCCGTCGACGAGTTTCAGGATGCGGTTGGCGCGCGCCGCGATCCCGCTGTCGTGGGTGACGATGACAAAACTCGTTCCCATGCGCTGATTGAGCTGCAGCATCAGTTCGAACACCGCTTCGGCATTGTGGCGGTCGAGGTTGCCGGTCGGCTCGTCGGCCAGCACGCACGCCGGCCGGGTCACCAGTGCGCGCGCTAGCGCCGCGCGCTGACGCTCGCCACCCGACAATTCCCCCGGCGTGTGCGTCAGGCGGTGGCTCAAGCCCACTTCCGCCAGAATCTTCGACGCCACGGCCAAGGCTGCCTCCCTGGCCATGCGCCGGATCAGAAGCGGCATCGCCACGTTTTCCACCGCGCTGAACTCCGGCAGCAGATGATGGAATTGATAGACGAAACCGAGCGAACGGTTGCGCGTTGCGCCACGCTCGGCCTCGTTTTGGCTGCGTATATCCTGCCCCAGGATGCGGATTTCGCCGCGAGTGGCCTCGTCCAGGCCGCCGAGCAGGTGCAGTAGCGTACTCTTGCCCGAACCCGAGGCGCCGATGATCGCGACGCGTTCCCCGGCCGCGACTTCGAGATCGACGCCGAGCAACACCGGCACTTCGACCTTGCCCTGAAAATAGCTCTTGTGCAGGCCGCGGCAGGAAATGACCGGCGTGTCTTTTATCCCTTCACCCTTCACCCTTCACCCTTCACCCTTCACCCTTCACCTTTTACCCTTCACCCTTCACTCGTATCTGAGCGCCTCGGCGGGGTTGATCTTTGCCGCCCGGTAACTCGGATAGACCGTCGCCAGCAGGCTCAGCACCAGCGACACGACGCCGGTCACCACCACATCCGACGTCTCCAGTTCCGAGGGCAATTCGCTGATGTAATAGACGTCCTTCGCCAGGAATTTGAGTCCAAGGAGATTTTCGATGAATGGCACGACGACATCGACATTCAGCGCCAGGGAAATGCCCCCGATCAGCCCCAGCGCAGTACCGAATATGCCGATCACCGCG
>JAIESJ010000254.1 GCA_019746155.1 Burkholderiales bacterium | reverse complement strand
CCTGCAGATTGGGGATTTGCGGCGCAAGCGGGTTGCGCACCGACTGCGTAGTGCTGATGTTGACCACCGCCGGCCCCTGTTTTTCAACCAGCTCGGTGAAATCCGGAAGTTGCGCGGCGACTCCTAATGGCACCAGAAAAAACAGCGCAAAAACAAACCGTTTCAGCATGCAATACACCTCGTGACTGCGGGAATTATTGTTCAAAAAAAGAATGTCCGCCCCTCATCTGGCGGCGGTACTGGATCGTAACTCGAGCGAGTTCGCGATTTGCATTATGGTGGCGGCGGGCGCCTCGCCCAGTACCGTCACCATATGGTCGGCATGGGGCCGCGTGTAGATGTTGACCGCGCCCTGGTGAGTCAGCGTCTGCACGGACCGCCCTTGGGGCCGCGGTTCGATGAACACCGAAACTGCCGCCAGTCCGTCCGAAAACACGATATGCGATACTGCTCCGGCCCGCCCGGCGATGTACCGTTTCATTTCGGTGAGTTTCTTGAATCCGGCTGGCTGGTTATTGAACACCCAGCCGGTATCCGTAGTGCTTTCCGAGGCGCTCAGCGCCGAACGGTCGACGCGCCAGTTCTGGCTTTTCGCCGCGTATTTTGATTTGACCCTGTCACGATTGAAGCTGCCGCCAATGGCGAGCTGCGTGAACGCAAACGACTCCACCGTTTCGTTTTTTTCGTTGATGGTGCGCGAACGCAGCGGCAATCCCGAATTGAGTTCGGCACAAAAGCTGCGTCCGTAGCGCATATTGTCTTTGGGCTCGAGCACGATGACCTGGCAATCGTAACCTGCGACGCGGTCGGTTTCGGCTTTCCTGGCCGTGTAGTTTTCGGCGATGTCTGTCATGCGTTCCGGCAGCAGTACCGGCAACTGCCGGGCATTGCGCTGTTCGATAACCACCGTTTTGGTGGCGGGCAGATAGCAGGTGACCTGGTCATTGTTGCGAACGACCTCGCGCGCCGGCCCGTCGAGCACTTCCAGTTTTTCAAATTCCCCGCCCGCGGAATTCACATAATGAACAATGCGCGAGGTCTCGGACTTGGTGCCATGCTGGTACACGAATGTGCCGGAATAGTTAAGCTGGCGGGAGGCATTTGCCATTTTCTTGAGCAAGGTGAACCCTTCCTGGAGGTCCGCCAGCGCGACACCCGCCGCCGACAACCCGAGGATGACGAATGCCCAGACTTTCTTCATACGGCGTTCTAGCGGTTCTGGAGGGGCTGGCTGGCCGACACGCTGCGGATATAGGGCGCAACTCCCTGAAGCGCAGTGCTCGGCGAGAATTCCTGGTGTGCCAGCAGATACTCACTCATATTGCCCTGCCCGGGCGCGCTGGGAATGCTGGCAAGTTGGGGAGCGGCGGTCACGGGGGCGGCTGCGGGGGGGGCCTGGACTTTGGCAACTTCCTGCGGTGCACTGAGCGGATTGGCGGAAAACGCAACCCAGGCGACCAGTGCGACCGCGGACAACGAAGCGGCGGCGGACAACACATACGCGGTAACGCGTTTGGCGATGCGGCGACGCGGCGCCAGTATCGTCGGTTCCAGCGCCAGACGCTCGGCGATCCGTCGGCTGAAATGCGGCGATAACCGGCAGTCGCCACGCATCGTATCGCCGATCAGATGAAACATCTCCCAGCATTTGCGCAATTCTTCCTGCTGCGCAGTACGGGAAAGCTGCCGGCTTGCCTCGCGCTCGTCCAGTTCCCCGTCTATCAGTGCCGATATCTCGTCCATCTCACCATCTCCTGTCTTTGCGCGTATCGAGCAATGGTCGCAACTTCTCCGCTATCGCTTCGCGCGCCCTGAATATCCTCGACCGGACAGTGCCGATCGGGCAGTTCATGATATTCGCGATGTCTTCGTAACTCAGTCCTTCAATTTCACGCAACGTGATTGCCGTTCTCAACTCTTCTGGCAGCTGCTCCAGCGTTTGGTTCACTGTTTCAGCGACCTGCCGACTCATCATCTGGTTTTCCGGGGTGTTCAGATCCCGTAACTGGTCCCCGTCCTCGAAACTTTCAGCATCTTCACTGTCGAAGTCCGTAGTAGTCGGTGCACGCCGCCCGATTGCCACCAGGTAATTCTTGGCGGTGTTGATACCGATCCGGTATAACCAGGTGTAAAACGCGCTATCGCCGCGAAAGGTCGGCAGCCCCCGGTAGGCCTTGATGAAGGCCTCCTGCGTCACGTCTTCGACCTCAGTCGTATCGCGGATGAAGCGCGACAACAACCGTCCGAGCTTACGCTGGTATTTGCTGACCAGCAGCTCGAATGCATGCTTGTCTCCGCGCTGCGCGCGCTCGACCAGCTGCTGATCGACTTCGCGATCGCTCATTCAGTCCGTCCCTGACCTTTGAATTATTATCCAAGTCGAGCACATTACCGGCCAGACAAGGCGCACAGTATACCTGCTCGACCCGTCTCCGTGGAACGCGAAGGCCGATCGTTATTGCACTGACAAAGCAGGCTTGATTTAGTTCACTTTCCGGCGGGGCGGCCGGCCGGAAGCGGCACTGCCGGGTTGACCTCTCCGGCGTTTCGGCTAAGATGCACCGTTTCCACCCGGGAAAATCCATGCTGTCCAAATTCGACGTCTTGATCATCGGCACCGGCCTGGCCGGTCTGACTCTCGCCTTGCACGTTGCCGACCGCAGGCAGGTCGGACTCATCTGCAAGAAACAGCTGATCGATGGCGCCAGCGACTGGGCCCAAGGCGGCATTGCCGCGGTATTGTCGGACGATGATACCGTAGAATCGCACATCCGCGACACCCTCGTCGCCGGTGCCGGCTTGAGCGACCAAGAGGTTACGCGCCATGTCGTCGGGCACGGGCGTGAATGCGTGCAATGGCTGATCCGCCAAGGCGTGCCGTTCACCCGCGACGCTGCGAGCGACACCGGCTACCATCTCACCACCGAGGGCGGTCACAGCCACCGCCGCGTGATTCACGCCGCCGACGCGACCGGCCATGCGATCCAGTCCACCCTCGAGGGCAAGGTCAGGGCGCACCCCAATATCACCCTGCTCGAGCATTACAACGCAATCGATCTCATCACCGGCGCCAAACTGGGGCTGACCGACAACCGCTGCTACGGCTGCTATGCACTCGATACCGCATCCGGTAAGGTTCATACGGTTGCAGCGCAGCATACGGTGCTGGCGACCGGCGGTGCCGGCAAGGTCTATCTTTACACCACCAACCCCGATACTTCGACCGGGGACGGTATTGCGATGGGCTGGCGCGCCGGCTGCCGGGTGGCCAACATGGAGTTCATCCAGTTCCACCCCACCTGCCTCTACCACCCGCAGGCCAAATCGTTCCTGATCTCGGAGGCGGTGCGTGGCGAAGGCGGCATCCTCAAGCTGCCGCACGGCCCGCGCTTCATGCCCGCACATGACCCGCGCGCGGAACTGGCGCCGCGTGATATCGTGGCGCGCGCCATCGACTTCGAGATGAAAAAACACGGTTTGGACTGTGTCCATCTCGACATCTCGCACAAGCCTGCGGCATTCATCAAGGAGCATTTCCCGACCATCCACAGCCGCTGTCTGGAATTCGGCATCGATATCACACGCCAGCCGATCCCGGTGGTACCGGCCGCGCACTACACTTGTGGCGGACTGATGACCGACAAGTTCGGACGTGCCGACCTCCCCAACCTCTATGCCATTGGCGAAACCGCGTTTACCGGCCTGCACGGCGCCAACCGCCTTGCCAGCAACTCCCTGCTCGAATGCCTGGTGTTCGGCATGTTCGCCGCCAACGACATCCTGGCGCAACCGGCGCCGCCTTCGCCCGCTTTACCGCAATGGGACGAGAGCCGCGTCACCGACGCCGACGAGGAAATCGTCATCTCTCACAACTGGGACGAGCTGCGGCGCTTCATGTGGGACTATGTCGGCATTGTGCGCACCAACAAGCGGCTGGAGCGCGCACTGCACCGCATCCGCCTGCTGCAGGGGGAAATCCACGATTACTATGCCAATTTTCGCGTCACCAATGACCTGCTGGAGCTGCGCAACCTGGTCACCACGGCGGAGTTGATCGTTAGAAGCGCCCAGATGCGGCACGAAAGCCGCGGGCTTCACTTCAGCCGCGACTACCCGGGAATGCTGCCCGCAGCGCGCAATACGGTGCTGGTCAGGTAAGACGTAAGACATATCAAACCGCGGCACCTCCGCGTTTTTCCTGCAGCCCCTGCGGAATCACCCGCTGTTCCAGAGCATCAAACGTC
>JAIESJ010000063.1 GCA_019746155.1 Burkholderiales bacterium | reverse complement strand
CGCTGTTGACGGTCGCCTGGAACGTGAGGGCGCCCGATGCGCCCGGGGCCACAGCAGCGATCACCGCGGTGACGCGATTGGGTGCGGTCACACCAAAGTCGTATATGATGCCGCCCTGGTTGTCAGCGTTGTTCGCATCGGTCAACACCGTGCTGCCGGTTCCGCTCCAGCGGGCGCTGTTGGCGACGTAAGTCATCCCGGAGGGAAGCACGTCCGTGAGCGTCAAGCTCGTTGCAGAAGCATTGCCGGTATTGGTATACGTCAGGGTGAACGTGCGCGGGCCGCTGGCGGCTGCGCCGGAGCTCACGTCGATCGCCTTGGTTACGTTGATCACCGCGTTGAGGCTGGCGACCGTCGTATCGGTGTTGGACGCGGTTACCGCAGGCGCGAATGCGCTCGCCGCGGTCACGGTCAGCGTATTGGTGCTGGCGGGCAGCGCCGTTGCCGGCGCATTGCCCACGATCACGAACCGGAACACACCGCCTGCCGGAATTCCACCAGTGTTGCTGATGGGCGTGCTGCTGTCGGGTATACCGTCGCCATTGGCGTCCGCGTAGAACGCTACCGACGAAAACCCAAAGGCGCCGCTGTTGGCGCTGCTCAGCGTAAAGCTGTCCGGGCCGTTACCGGTGTTGGTCAATGTGTGCGGATAACTTACCTGCCCCCCCGGCGCCACGGTCTTGGCGCCGTTCGCGGTAAGTGTGAGACTGGCGACCTGCTGTACGACCGTGGTCACGGTATTGGACGTGACGGTCCGAATGGTCAGCGACGCGTCCGAATAGGTTGCCGAGGCCTGGTTGCCGATGCTGGTCCCGGCAACAGGCGCGGCGTGAACTCGGCTCTGCGCAAGCAGCAGCGTCAGAAAGACGGCGACAAGCAGCAACAGAAAACGGTACATCGCGGCTGCCGGCCCGAGTAGCGCGTTGTCAGGATGGATCGCAATGGATTGCGGATTCACTTTTTGTCTCCCTGGTTCGTGGAACCGGCGGACACGCCCTCAACCGCCGACACCCGCATGCGGGCCTTTACCGAGGTACTTTTTCCGGCCGGCAGCTCACCGAGGTCCCAGCGCAGGAATCGATATTCCGAAGCCGGCACTTCGCGCAATTCGCGCGTGCCGTCGGGCAGCGTGACTGTGCGCATGAGCGGCGGCGACGCGAACGTCTTTCCGTCGACGCTCGCGCGTACCGCCTGCGGGGATGCGCTCCCGGGCACATACCCCATGCTGCCTGCGGGGATCGGCAGGGTCGCCTCCAGCTTCTTTGCCGTCGAGCGCCCCACATTCCGATACACCGCCGTGTACTCGATGGTGTCGCCAGGCCGCGCCTGGCTGGCCGGACCTAGCGTCTCCTTGCCCTCCGCGCTGATCACCGCCCTCTGGGCCGACAAGTCCACCGTCACGTCGCGGCCGTCCGCGGCGTAAGCGGCGCCCGACATCAACAGGGCCGCGCAGCACGTGCCCATCAAACTTCGCTTCATGGAACCTCCTGAATGGTTAAAAACGAGTCAACTATGCACGGATCAATCTGATCACGAGTATCATCTTGATCATTTTTATCATTTTTGTCAAGCACCCCAATTTATCTCTCATCGGGCCGCGGCTCGCGGGAGCCACGTCACCCAGGAGGCCGATGCCCAAGTTGACTTAATTTAATCAATATGATCAAATAGCTAAATGCGTATCGAAACAGCGGAAAAGGGCCTGGAGGGTGAATCGCGATGGTCGACGTGATCCGGGAGCGGGTGTGCTCCACCATCGAAGCAGCCAAGCTGCTGGGGGTCGGTGTACGCACGATCCAGTTGTGGATGGACAGCGGCGCGCTGGAAGGATGGAAAACACCAGGCGGTCACCGCCGCGTGACGCTCGCCTCGATCGAGAAGATGCTGGAAAAGCGCGGCAAGCTGCAGGCTGCCCCGAGCCGCGACGGCAGGCTCAAGGTGCTGGTGGTAGAAGATTCAAACCACCTGCTTAATCTTTACCGCGCGAATCTTTCGTCCCGAGGATTGCCCCTGGAAATCATCACTGCAGGGGATGGCTTTGAAGGGTTGGTAAAGCTGGGGGAGCACAAGCCCCACCTGCTGATTACGGACCTGAAGATGCCGGGATTGGACGGATTCGACATGATCAGGAGTCTCAGGGCGGATCCCCACCATGCGGAACTGGAAATCGTCGTCGTTACCGGGTTGCCCGAAAGCGAAATCAGCAAACGGGGCGGGCTTCCGCCTGACGTTACAGTGCTAGGCAAACCCGTCCCGTTCGACAAGCTCGAACAACTGATCCGCAACAGGTTCCTGAAGCGGCGCGCTATCGCCGCCTGACGCGCGAGGACGGCGGCACCGCCGCCACCATCTCTGCCAACTCGACCGGGCTGAACGGCTTCAACACATACCGATCCGCCCCGGCCCGCTTGCCCTCTTCGATGTCAGCCTGCTGGCCCCGTGCGGAGAGCAGGATCACATAGGTGTCGCGCAGTTCCGGATCGTCCTTGATCCGTTTGCACGCCCGGTATCCGTCAAGAGCGCCCGGCATCATCACATCGAGAATAACCACATCGGGCCGCAGACCCTGAATTGTCTTGAGGGCGCCGGCACCATGTTCCGCCTCGTGCAGCTCGATGTCGTCCGATTGCAACGCGAGCCGCAGCAGTCCGCGAATCCCCGCGTTGTCGTCAACAACCAGGACTTTCTTTTTCATCGCCGCTTCAGCGACCGGACCCGGCAGCCAGCGGCAGCCACAATGCAACCTCCGTTCCTTTGCCGGCTTGACTCTTCACATCCACGCTGCCGCCGAACGCATCCGTGATTTCCTTGACCAGAGACATCCCGAGCCCGGACCCCGGAATCCTGCCCGATGTGTCCGCCCGGTAAAACCGTTCGAAGATCCGCGCGAGCTGCTCCTGCGTCATGCCAATTCCGATATCCCGCACTACAATGCCGATCTCGCGTTCGCGGCCGCGCCGGCCCCGCTTGACGCGGAGTTTAATCGGCCCTCCGCCGGGAGAATATTTGTAGGCGTTGCTCAGCACGTTGACCAGCGCCTGCTGCAATTTCTCCGGATCCACGACAACCACCGGGTTCTCCGGCATCAGGCGCGCATCCACCTTGCGCGGATCATCCGGCACCAGAGTTGCCGCCAGGGCGCGCCGGATAATCCCGTTCAACCGGCATGGCCCGATGTTGAAATCCTTGCCGGCGCGCGCCTCTATTCTCGCAAGGTCCAGCAACTCGTTCAGAAGCTTGCTTAAGTGACCGGCTTCGGAGTAAATGACTTCGAGCATTTCGCGCTGTTCCCGAGAGCTGAACTTGCGCTTCAGCAACAGCTCCGAGTAGCCATAGATGCTTGCCATCGGCGTTCTCAGCTCATGGGCCGCGGTAGACAGGAATTCGCTCTTGATGCGGGCGACTTCGGCTTCATGGGTGACGTCGCGGAAGTACATCACCGTGCCCACGTTCGGCCCTCGTGCCTCGCACACACTGCACTTCAGGGCGCGGGGCTGGGGCCGGGACAGATGAAGAACGTGGCTAAGCCCCCCGTTCGAGGCGGCGGAATCGGCCCCGAACCCCGGATCACACATGCTCTCCAGCAGCAGGTTGAACTCGGGGCTGGGAAGCCCCAATACCTTGTCCGCGGCAAATCCGGTCATTTGCAGGAAAGCATCGTTAACGTAGGTCACACGCCCATCGGCACCGAACGCGACGAGGCCGTCCGGGCTCAGTGTGAAGATGGCGTCAAGCTGACCGCCTCTTTCCCGAAGCTCGGCCTCCGCTTTCTTGCGGTCCGAGACATCGCGCACGATCCCCGTGTAGAGAGCCGCTCCGCCTGACTCCAGCTTGCTGATGGAAAGCTCCATCGGAAAAGTGGAGCCGTCTCTCCGTCTCGCGACGCTCTCGATGTTGCCGCCGATCACCTCGGATCGCGGCCGGTATGAAAGATACGCACGGTAGCCGTCGGGATCGCTGTGGTAAGGCTCGGGCATCAGCAGATTCAGGCCGCGGCCGATTACCTCCTCCGCACGGTAACCAAATATTTTCTCGGCCGCCGGGTTGAACGATTCGATCGTGCCGGCAGCGTTGATCGTGATGATCGCGTCCAAAGCGTTGTCGACCACCGCCCGCAGCCGCGCCTCGCTGTCGTGAATCATTGCCAGCGCCTGGTGCAGCCTGGCGTTCAGC
>JAIESJ010000178.1 GCA_019746155.1 Burkholderiales bacterium | reverse complement strand
GGGCGCTCGATATCGACACGGCAGCCTTCTCTCGGCGCAGCCCGGCGTGCTTACCGTGCATCCGTCGGTGCCGGCGAAGACCACCAAGGAATTCCTGGCGCTGGCGAAGTCCCGTCCCGGCCAGATTCTGTATTCCTCTTCCGGCAACGGCAGCGCGCCGCACCTGCAGATGGCGCTGTTGGCGTCGATGGCCGGCATCAAGCTGGTGCACGTGCCGTACAAGGGCGGCGCGCCGCAGGTGACGGCGCTGATTTCGGGAGAGACGCAGGTGTCGTTCGCGACGATTGGCACCGTGATCAACCATATCCGCCAGGGCAAGCTGCGCCCGCTTGGCGTCGGCTCCGCCCAGCGCACGAAGACGCTGCCCGACGTGCCGACGATTTCGGAGTCGGGCGTGCCCGGTTACGAAATGGCGCCCTGGGTCGGCTTGTTCGCGCCTGCCGGTACACCCAAGGCCATCATCGACAAGCTCAACGCCGAAGCCAACAAGGCGCTCAAGTTGCCTGATGTCGTGCAGAAGCTGGAATCCCAGGCCCTCGACCCGTGGACCAGCACGCCGGAGGAATTCAACGCGCGCCTCAAGGTCGATTACGAAAAGTACGGCAAGCTCATCCAACTGACTGGCGCGAAAATCGAATAACGATTGAACCGCGGAGGACACGGAGAGCGCAGTGAGAACCGAAATCCTTAAATACAAGGTATGGAAGCGCGCTGGATATCTTTTGCCCGTCCCGGCGTGGCGTTCTTTATGTCCTTGCGGTTGATTTTTTTGGAGTTCGATTCGAGTCTTTGCTTTTCCTCCGCGTCCTTTGCGTCCTCTGCGGTTAAGCTTTTTTTCTATAGGGTTGACTCATGGATTTGGGAATCAAAGGGGAGACCGCGCTGGTCGTCGGCGCGAGCGAAGGGATCGGTTATGAGAGCGCCAGGGGCTTGCTGGAGGAGGGCGCCGAAGTCCTGATCTGCTCGCGCAACGCCGGCAAGATCGAGCGTGCTGCGCGCCGGCTCGAGCAGGCGTGCGGCCGGAAAGTGCGCTGGTTCGCTGCCGACATCACCCGCGCCGAAGATGTCGGACGCCTCGGGGGCTGGCTTGCCCGCGAAATCGCCGCGCTGGATATCCTGGTCACCGCGGTCGGCGGCAGCCAGCGCGCATCGTTCGAAGAACTCGACGATGCGGCCTGGATGGCGAACTACGAGTTCAATGTGCTCGGCACGGTGCGGGTAATACGGGAAACCCTGCCTCTGCTCAGGAAATCCGCGACGGGGCGCATCGTGATTCTCGGCGCCGCCGGCGCGCGCATGCCGTACGAGAACCAGGTCGTGTCCAATGTGCACAAGGCCGGGCTCATCGCGCTCGTGAAGACGCTGGGCGCCGAGTTCCAGAAATACAACATCCGGGTCAACTCGGTCTCACCCGGCCGCACGCTGACTGCGCTGTGGACGACGCGCGCGGAGAAACTCTCCAAAGAACGTGGCGTTACGCCGGAGGCGATCATCGAAGAGTTTTCCCGGGAAATCCCGATGAAACGCATGGGCCGGCCGGAGGAAATCGCGGCGATGGTGGTATTTCTCGCTTCCCACAAGGCGAGCTACGTGACCTGCCAGTCGATCCTGGTGGACGGCGGCATCGCGCGCGGCCTGATTTGAGTGCAAAAAAGGCATCAGCCACAGAGAGACAGAGAAAAAACAAGAAGACAAACGATTTGTGCTCGTGATTTTGACTCGGCGTTCCTCTGTGTTTTGATTTTGCTAGCGCATCCGCGGCAAAGAACGGCACGAGATCGGCATAGCACATGCCCTTGACCGGGTCGCCGCCGATGCCGATCCAGACTGATTGCCCGACGCCGCGCTGTGCAAGCTGATAGCCGGCGTCGCGCAGCGCCTGCGCTTTGACGCCAGGCATTGCTTTACGGATTCCGGATTCGGGGTGTCTGGCGTGCATAAGTCCGGGCGCAGGGTAGAATAACGGTTCATATTCCGATCCGGGAGGATGTTGCACATGAAGCTCTATGGTTCGACGACTTCGCCTTACGTGCGCAAGGCGCGGGTGCTGGTCAAGGAAAAGAATCTGCCGGTTGAATTCGTGATCGCGGACCCGTGGCCGGACGACAGCCCCATCATCGCGAAAAACCCCTTCAGCAAGGTGCCGGCGCTGGAGATCGGCCCCGACCATTACCTCTTCGAGTCGGTGCTGATCGTTCACTATCTGGACAACGTCGACGGCAAGCCGCTCACGCCGAAAGACGCCGCGGGCTACTGGCAGGCGCAGTGGTGGCAGGCGCTGGGCAACGGCATCATCGACGCGGGCATCGCGCGCATCCTGGAACTGCGGCGTCCCGGGGACAAGCAGATGCCGGAGAAGATCGCGCGTGAGGAAAAGCGCATTGCACGCGCCATCGATCTTGCGGAGAAATCGTGCGGCGGCGGCGAATTCCTGACTGGCAAGCGTTTTACTCTCGCCGACCTGGTGCTGGGGGTGGCCATGCAGTACACCGACTTTCGCCATCCTCACGACTGGCGCAGCCGCGCGCCCAGGCTCGCCGGATGGCTGGCGGGCATCGCGGGCCGCCCGTCGTTCAAGCAGACGCTGCCGCCGGGATTCGTCAAACCTGACTAGGAGTCTGTCGGACTCAGCCCCGACAAACTCCTAAAATGAAAACTAAAGAACGAGGCGGAAAGAACGCCATGCAAGTGATGTTGGGTCCGGCCAACACGGCGTTGCGACACGCAAAGCTTCTTTTAAGCAACCTGTCGCCGAAGCGTCGATCGGCGATCCGTTACTGAGGGCACCGCCAAACAGTGCGTAGTAGGTCGGCAATCCTTTGCCGACAGCTACGGTTTTGGTTGTAGCTGACGCCCCGGCGGGAAGGGATTCCCGCCCTACGGCCCGTGCATAATTTCGTGGCCGGATCAGTAACACCACCCGTTCCGGTGAATGGGGCCAAGTCCGACAGGCTGCTAGAAGGCTGAAAAAGGCGTATTGCCGCAGATAAACGCCGATCAGCATCTCATCTGTGCCTTTGGATGTTTGGTTTTTATCTGCGTTCATCCGCGTCCATCAGCGGTTCCGTCAGATTTTCAAGGTGGTTTCTAGAAATGCCGCGAGGCGGTAACCGGTTTCAGCGCCGGGTCGAGCTTGAGTTCGAGCAGCGTGTTGGTTTTGACCTCGCCCCGTATCGTACCGAGAAAGGCGTCGAGTTCTTTTTCCGTGGCCGCGCGTGCATAGCGCCAGTCATGGAGTTTCGAGAGCCCCGAGAAATCGAGCACCGGCGGCTCGAGGGTGAAGGAATCGAGCGTGCCGCCGGCGAGCCGGCCCGCGGCTTCGTTGAGCGTGGCGTAGCGCCGGTTGGACAGGATGACCAGCAGCATGTTCGTGCCGTGGTGTTCCGCGGTCCACAGTGCTTCGCTCGCATAGAGCGCCGAGCCGTCGCCGATCACCGCCACGATTTGCCGCCGCGGATTGCCGATCGCTGCGCCGACTGCGGCAGCCAGTCCCCAGCCGATGCCGCCGCTGCCGTTGATCAGATATTCGCCCGCAGCGAGTTCCATCCATTGCCGCACGTCGGACGTGGACAATCCCGATTCATCGACCCAGATCGCATCGCGGAATTTTCCGAGCAGGGCGTGGATGGCGCGCGACGGATGCAGGATTTTCGCTTTTCCGGCGGGCAACGCAACGTCCGGGCGCAGCGATGCGGCGGCACGTCTGCGATTGGAGTGTTTTATCAAGCCATTGATTTCATTCAATATTTTTTGCACATCACCGATGCACGCCAGATCGAATTCACCGTCGGCGGCGAGCACGCCGGCGTCGTTGCCGATCCACGCCTTGCGCTGCGGCAGCTTCGCTTCGCTGTAGAGCGTGGTACGAAATCCCCGGCCGCCGACGAACAGCAGGGCGTCGTGCGATGCGAGGCGCTCGGCGATCTGCTTCAGGCTCGGCGGCAGATAGCCGGCGTAGCATGATGCGCTGCTCGCCACCGGCAGCACGCCGGTGTAGGGCGCGGCATAGACCGGCGCGCCGAGGAGCGTTGCGAGTTTTTCCAGCTCTGAGCTGGCGTTGTTCCAGTGCACGTCTTCCGCGGCGATCAGCGCCGGGCGCTTTGCGGTTGTGAGAA
>JAIESJ010000145.1 GCA_019746155.1 Burkholderiales bacterium | reverse complement strand
CATGTTGCGCGAATAGCTCTGCTGCAGCCGGCTCACCCACTGCGGGACCGGTACCTGCAGTTCGCTCGCGGGCAGGCGCGGCGCCACTTTCGGGTTGATGAGCGCCCAGCCGACGATGTAGACGAGGTAAAGGAACGACAGGAAGAATCCCGGGAACATCGCCGAGGCGTACAGCTTCACCACCGATTGCCCCGCGACTGCCGCATAGACGATGATCATGACCGAGGGCGGGATCAGGATGCCGAGCGTGCCGCCTGCGGTGATCACGCCCGAAGCCAGACGCACGTCGTAGCCGGCGTTGAGCATGGGCTTCATCGCGATCACGCCCATCAGCACCACCACCGCGCCGACCAGCCCGCTCGCGATGCCCCAGAAGGTGCACACCACCAGCGTCGCAATCGCCAGCGATGCCGGCAGCCGCCGGAACGCGAGCTGGATGCTGTAGAACATCTTGTCCACGAGGGCCCCGCGCTCCATCACGTAGCCCATCAGCACGAACAGCGGAATCGAGAGCAGCGTGTCGTTCAGCATGGCGCCATAGGTGCGCTCGACCATGAGGTCGAAAACGCGGTTTTCCGTCCAGGATTGCGACGGGTCCCAGAACGCGATGAAGCCGAAAAACATGCCCAGGCCCATCAGCGTGAAAGCGGTCGGGAAGCCCATCATGATCACGGCCACGATGAGGCAGAGCATGGTGAGCCCCAGTGCCGGATCGCTCATCGCTCGGCCCCTCTCGTGCTCGCGCGCTGGTGCGCGGCTTCGTCAATCTCGTGCACGTTTTCAATCGCCAGCTTGCGCGAGTCTTCATCGACGTAAATGCTGCCGGCAAGCTGTTGCTCGACCACGTCTATCTCTTCGGCGTCCTTCAGCCGCTCCGGCCAACGGCCGGTTTTCAGGCATATGACGCAGCGGGCGATCTCCGCCGCGCCCTGCAGCATCACGAGCACGCCGGCGACCGGGATCAGGGTCTTGAACGGGTAGACGGGCGGGCCCTCCGCGGTGACGTTGGAATGCTCCCGGATCCTCCACGAGATTTCGGCGAAATCCCAGCCTGCATAGATCAGCGCCGCGATCCCGGGAATGAAGAAAACGATGTAGAGGGCCAGATCGAGCGACGCTTGCAGGCGCGGGCGCATCGAACCGTAAAGAAAATCGCCGCGCACGTGGCCGTCCTGCGCCAGTGTGTAGGCCCCGCACATCATGAACAACGTGCCGTAGATCATGGCCGTGGCGTCGAACATCCACGCGGTGGGATTGTTCAGGAGGTAGCGCTTGGAAACCTCGACACAGACGAGCAGCATGAGCAGTCCGGCCAGCCACGAGAACGCCTTGCCGACGAAAGTGCTGAGCCGGTCAGCGAAGCCGATGAACCGGTTCGTCATGAAGCACCCCCTGTGTTTTGTGGTTTTGGTTTTCGTGAAGGCGGCGCGCCGGGAGCGGGCGTTGAGCGGGAGCGAATCGGGCTGCGCTCGCGTCGCGCCTTGCCGTTTTTGCAGCCCTCACAGGTCGACGCGGACTTTGTGATTTTTCGTTTCCTTCAGGAACAGGGTTCCCAATACCAGCGTCATCAACGCCACGAGGATCGGATACCACAGGCCATAGTAGATATCGCCGGATGCGGCGACCATCGCGGTCGCGAGCAGCGGCAGCATGCCGCCGAACCAGCCGTTGCCGATGTGATACGGCAGCGACATCGAGGTGTAGCGGATGCGGGCGGGGAACAACTCGACCAGGAACGCGGCGATCGGGCCGTAGACCATGGTCACGTAGATCACCATGATCACAAGGATCAATTCGGTCATCACCCAGTTGACCTGTGCGGGGTCGGCTTTGGCGGGGAAGCCGGCGGCCTTGAGCGCCTCCTTGTACTTGGCTTCATCCCAGCCGACAATTTCGACATCGCCGATCTTGGTATATACGGTTTTGCCCTCGACTGCAGGCACCGACTTGAATGAAATGCCCTGTTTGGTCAGAAAGTCCTTCGCTTTATCGCAGTCGCTGAACCTCGACCATGGGCCGACGAAAATATGGAAGCTGCAGTCCGTCGCCGCCACCGTGATCGGTGTCTTCGCGGTCGCCGCCTCCAGCGCCGGGTTCACGTAATGCGTGAGCCCCTTGAACAGCGGGAAGTAAGTCACTACTGCGATCAGGCAGCCGAGCATGATGATTTTCTTGCGTCCGATCTTGTCCGACAGCCAGCCGAAGAAGATGAAGAACGGCGTGCCGATGACCAGCGAGGTCGCGATCAGGATATAGGCGCTCTGGTAATCGAGCTTGAGCGTGATGGTGAGGAAGAACAGCGCATAAAACTGCCCCGTGTACCACACCACGCCCTGGCCGGCGGTGGCGCCGAGCAGCGCGAGCAGCACGATTTTGCCGTTCTTCCAGTTGGCGAAGCTCTCGGTCAACGGCGCCTTCGAGGTCTGGCCTTCGTTCTTGATTTTCAGGAACACCGGCGATTCTTGAAGTTTCAACCGGATGTATACCGAGAACGCGAGCAGGATCAACGAGACCAGGAACGGAATGCGCCAGCCCCACTGCGAGAAATCCTGGGCGTTCATGCCGACCCGACAACCGAGAATTACCATCAGTGCCAGGAAAAACCCGAGCGTCGCCGTAGTCTGAATCCAGCTCGTGTCGTAGCCGCGCCGGTGCTCAGCCGCGTGCTCGGCGACATAGGTTGCCGCGCCGCCGTATTCGCCGCCAAGCGCGAGGCCTTGCACCAGCCGCAGCGCCACCAGCAGAATCGGTGCCGCCCAGCCAATGGCCTCGTAGGTCGGCAGCAGGCCGACTGCGAACGTCGCGCCGCCCATGCAAACGATGGTGATCAGGAAAGTGTACTTGCGCCCCACAATGTCGCCGATGCGCCCGAACACCAGCGCGCCGAACGGCCGCACCAGGAAGCCCGCCGCGTAGGTTGCGAAGGCAGATAGTAGCGCGGCGGTGTCATTGCCTTTCGGAAAGAACAGCGCCGCAAAGAACGGCGCCAGCGTCGCGTAGAGGTAGAAGTCGTACCACTCGAAAACAGTGCCGAGCGAGGAAGCGAATATGACCCGCTTCTCTTCCGGTTTGAAATCATCATGTGGGGCACCGTTTTGTTGCGGCAGCACGGCTGCTTTGGTTGTCATGCAGGCCTCCTTTGGGTGTTTGGTCGGCGCAATGTGCCAAACCTCGCGCCAGCCTAACGAGGCGCAACCGTTTCGTGCTATTGGGGCAAACCCTGATGAGTGGCGCTCTATCCGGGCAGACGAGCGATGCTTTGTAAGGATTCTGTCAGAAAGCGCCGTGCGACACGCGGCCGGGGCGAGAGGAGGGCCGCCGCCGCGGGCTTTTAGCGCGGCGTCTTGCTGTCGAGCGCGATCTGTACCAGTTCGGCAACAGAGTTCGCGCCCATTTTTTCCATTACTTTGGCGCGGTGGGCCTCGACCGTTTTGATGCTGATACCGAGCTCGTCGGCGATGACCTTGTTGAGCTTGCCAGCGACGACAAGCTCCATGACTTCGTGCTCGCGCTGGGTAAGCCGAGCGAGCCGCATCGCGGCCGACAGCCGACGCGTTTTATTCTGCAGCGCCGGACCGTTGAGTTTTGTGGCGTTCTCGATCAGCGCAAGAAAATCCATGTCGTTGAAGGGTTTTTCGATGAAATCGACCGCGCCTTTCTTGACCGCATTGACCGCCATCGGCACGTCGCCGTGCCCGGTCACGAAAACGATGGGAATGGCATGTCCGCGCCTGATCATCTCTTCCTGCAACTCCAGGCCGCTCCATCCCGGCATGCGCACATCGAGCACCAGACACGCGCCGGTGCGGGGCGAATAGGAAGCAAGGAAATGTTCGGCGGTAGCGAAAGCCGCCACCCGAAAACCCGCCGACTCGAGCAGCCAGCGCAGCGAATCACGGAACGCCTCATCGTCATCCACGATGTAGATCAGGGGATGCTCGGTCCCGGCCGTCATGTCTGTGCGACGGGCAGAGTGAAATGGAACGTGCTGCCGCTTACCGGGTTGCGGTTGGCCCACAATCGACCGTCGTGAATCTCGATGATCGAGCGGCAGATATG
>JAIESJ010000097.1 GCA_019746155.1 Burkholderiales bacterium | reverse complement strand
GGTGTCTTCCGGGCAGAACAAAACGCCACTCGATCTCTTGAAGCCTAAGTCGGGCGGGGGCGTATTTTACATGCCCGTCCGCCGCCCGTCAGTTCAAACGAATGCGCGCCCCGCCCTGCGGTTTCCGGACCCGCGTCCGGAATCGCGGCGCGCCTGCGCACCGCTGTCGCCACGGCGGGTGCCGGCTTGCCCGCGATACGGTTTGCGGCTGGCGCCGGAAAAATCACTGCGCGCTTTCACCTTCGGTTCCAGACCGGGCACCACATGCACCTGGATCTGATTGCCGGTGAAGCGCTCGATCTGCCGCAGTTGCGAACTGTCGTCCGGCGCCGCGAACGAGATCGCGATGCCGCCCGCACCCGCGCGGCCGGTGCGGCCGATGCGGTGCACATAGTCTTCCGCGACCTTCGGCAGGTCGTAGTTGATGACGTGCGTGATCGTCGAAACGTCGATGCCGCGCGCGGCGACGTCGGTTGCCACCAGCACGCGCACGCTGCCGCTGCGCAGCCTGGAAAGGGTGCGGTTGCGTTGCGACTGGTTCATGTCGCCGTGCAGTGCCGCAGCAGCGTGGCCGCGGCCGTGGAGATCCTCGGCCAGCTTGTCGGCGCCGCGCTTGGTGGCGGTGAATACGATCGCCTGGTTCAAGTCCGTATCGGCGAGCAGGTAGTCGAGCAGCTTGCGCTTGTGGCCGCCGTCGTCGACGTGATGCACGCGTTGCTCGATGTTTTCGTGGTACGCCTTGGAGGCGGCGACCTCGATCAGCCTGGGGTTGCGCAGCAGGGTGCGGGCGAGCCGGGCGATGTTGCCGTCGAGCGTCGCGGAAAACAGCAGTACCTGGCGCCCGGCGGGCATGGCCGCCGCGATTTTTTCAACGGGCTGGATGAAGCCCATGTCGAGCATGCGGTCGGCTTCGTCGAGCACCAGCATTTCAATGCGCGAGAAGTCGACGCGGCCCTGGTCCATGAAATCGATCAGGCGGCCGGGGGTCGCGACCAGAATATCGAGCGGCTGGTCGAGGAGCCGGCGCTGCTTCGGGTACGGCATGCCGCCCAATACCGTGCCGGTGCGCAGGCGGTGCATGAACCTGCTGTAGGCATCCACGACGGCAGTCACCTGCAGCGCAAGTTCGCGCGTCGGCGTCAGCACCAGCACACGCGGGCCGCGGCCGGGCCGGGCCGAAGGCTGCGCCAGACGCTGCAGCGCGGGCAGCACGAACGCTGCGGTCTTGCCGGTGCCGGTCGGCGCCGACACCATCAGGTCGCGGTTCGCGATCGCTTCGGGTATCGCCCGCGCCTGTACCGGCGTCGGTTCGTTGTAACCGGAGGCGGCCAGCGCCTGCAGGATGGCGGGATTCAGATTCAAGGATTCAAATGACATTACGAAACCTTCATAAAGATGAGGCACATGAAGCACAACAAAACGCGCAGGCATAACTGCTACCGCAAAGACGGGTAAACGCCGCCGGCGCACGGGAATCGTCGCTAACCGTGGCGGAAGCAGCTATTCGGAGAAGGAAGCTGGAATCCAAGAGTTCCTGACGCAATAATTACGTCAGGAACTCCGTGGTCAGGGACAGATGCAACTCGAATTCATGCAACCTGAGCTGCTTCGAGGTGCGCGCACTATACAGGTAACATGAAGAAATAGCGAGTTTTTTTCTGAAGCGCCCGATAGCCGCGACCGGGCGGGCAGCCCGTCGCCCGCCCGCAGCCCGCGATCCGCGTCCTGATGCTAACGCCGAAAATTCAAGGAAGTAGCAACGCTTACTGTGCTACAATCGCGGACTTTTTCAAATGCAGGCTGTTCAATGTCCCGCTCGCTCCGCAATATCGCCATCATCGCCCACGTCGACCACGGCAAGACCACGCTGGTGGACAAGCTGCTGCGCCAGTCCGGCACCTTTGCCGCGCACCAGCATGTGGTCGAGCGCGTGATGGACAGCAACGATATCGAGCGCGAGCGCGGTATCACCATCCTTGCCAAGAACTGCGCCGTGCAGTACGAAGGCACGCACATCAACATCGTCGACACCCCCGGCCATGCCGACTTCGGCGGCGAGGTCGAGCGCGTGCTGTCGATGGTGGACGGCGTGCTGCTGCTGGTGGACGCGGTCGAGGGGCCGATGCCGCAGACACGTTTCGTCACGCGCAAAGCCCTCGCCCGGGGTCTCAAGCCCATAGTGGTCGTCAACAAAGTCGACCGGCCCGGCGCGCGCCCGGACTGGGTGGTCAACCAGACTTTCGATCTGTTCGACAAGCTCGGCGCGACCGAAGAACAGCTCGATTTCCCGGTGGTTTACGCCTCGGCGCTGCAAGGCTGGGCAGTGACCGACCTCAGCGAGATGCCCTCACCCCCGGTCCCTCTCCCGGAGGGCGAGGGGAGATTTGTGGCCGGCGCGGCCGGCGACCTTCGGCTCGACATGCGACCGCTGTTCGACGCCATCGTCAAGCACGTGCCCATGCGCGCTGCGGACCCCGATGCGCCGCTGCAGCTGCAGATCTGTTCGCTCGACTATTCCAGCTTCGTCGGCCGCATCGGCATCGGCCGCCTCGCCCGTGGACGTATCCGCTCCGGCCAGCAGGTTGCAGTGATGCAAGGTCCGGACAGCGAACCCAAGCTGGCCAAGATCAACCAGGTCATGGTGTTCAAGGGTCTGGCGCGCACGGTGGTGGAAGATGCGGAAGCCGGCGACATCGTGTTGGTCACCGGGGTCGAAGACGTGGGTATCGGCGTCACACTCTGCGATCCCGCCAGGCCCGAAGGTTTGCCGCTGCTGAAGGTCGATGAGCCGACGCTCACCATGAACTTCATGGTCAACACCTCGCCGCTCGCGGGCAAGGAAGGCAAGTTCGTCACCAGCCGGCAGCTGCGCGAGCGCCTGGAGCGCGAACTGCAGTCCAACGTCGCGCTGAAGGTGGAATTCACCGCGGATTCCGACACCTTCGTGGTGTCCGGGCGTGGCGAACTGCATCTGACCATTCTGCTCGAGAACATGCGCAGGGAAGGTTACGAAATGGCCGTCGGCCGCCCGCGCGTGGTGATGAAGACCATAGACGGCGTGAAACACGAGCCGTACGAATTGCTTACGGTCGATGTGGAAGACGCTCATCAGGGTGCGGTAATGGAAGAACTGGGCCGCCGCCGCGGCGACCTGCTGGACATGCAGTCCGACGGCAAGGGCCGCGTGCGGCTCGAATACCGCATTCCGGCGCGCGGCCTGATCGGCTTCCAGGGCGAATTCCTGACACTCACGCGCGGCACCGGGCTGGCCAGCCATATTTTCGACGACTACGGCCCGGTAAAAGGCGAGATGCAAGAGCGCCGCAATGGGGTGCTCATCAGCCAGGACAACGGCAGCGCGGTGGCCTACGCGCTGTGGAAACTGCAGGAGCGCGGCCGCATGTTCGTGTCGCCGGGCGAAGCGCTGTACGAGGGCATGGTGATCGGCATCCACTCGCGGGACAACGATCTTGTCGTCAACCCGATCAAGGGCAAGCAGCTGACCAACGTGCGCGCCTCCGGCACGGACGAGGCGGTGCGCCTGGTGCCCCCGGTCGAACTCACGCTTGAAAAAGCGGTGGAATTCATCGCCGACGACGAACTGGTCGAGATCACTCCCAAGTCGATCCGCATCCGCAAGCGGTTCCTGCTCGAACATGAGCGCAAACGCGCAGCGCGCGCGGCATGATCTGAAGCCGGGACTGTCCGTGCAGCGAGCGGCGCCAATGCTGTTCGTCCTGTTGTGGAGCACCGGCTTCATCGGCGCCAAGCTCGGCCTGCCCTTTGCCGAAGCGCTGACTTTTCTTGTGTTGCGTTTCATCTGCGTCATCGCGCTGATGCTGCTGCTCTGCGTGGCGGCGCGCGCCTCGTGGCCATCCACCAGGCGCGACGCACTGCACATCGCCGTCTCCGGCGTCCTCATCCAGGGAGGGTATCTGGCCGGCGTATTCTGCGCGGTGCAGCGCGGGATGTCTGCCGGCGTGGTGGCCCTGATCGTCGGCATGCAGCCGCTGCTTACCGCGACCATGGCGGGCCGCATGCTCGGC
>JAIESJ010000044.1 GCA_019746155.1 Burkholderiales bacterium | reverse complement strand
CGAGATAGCTCACCACGGGGATGTTTTCCAATGCGGTGATGCCGTGACCGCAGGCCGGGCATTTCGAGCGCGGCACTATCAGGTTGTAGCGCTCGGCCGGCGGCGCTTCCTGGCCGGTCATCCCGGCATATTCCGCGCGCCACTGTCGCTCCATCATTTTCGGCATGCGGTGGATGACGACGTTCAAAAAGCTGCCCGCCATGAGGCCGAGCAGTACCGCGACGGCGACGAGAAGGATCGAGGATTGCTGCAGAACGTGAACGAGCGTCATCACTGGGCGAGGCGTACCCCTCAAGTACCCGTCAAGTACCCCTCAAGGGGTATTGAAAATAACGGGTATTGAGAAGAACGGGTATCGAAAAGAATGAGGCGTGAGGCGGGAAGCGAGGGCCGGCGGCCGGGGACAGTTTACGCCTCACGTTTCACCCCTGACTCGTCAGCGGTTTCTAGACGGCCTGTCCCAGCTTGAAGATCGGCAGATACATTGCGATCACCATGCCGCCGATCAGCGTGCCAAGCACCACCATGATCATCGGTTCCATCAGGCTGGACAGTGCTTCGACCGCGTCGTTCACCTCGGCTTCGAAGAAATCGGCTACTTTGGACAGCATTCCGTCGAGCGAACCCGCTTCCTCGCCGATCGCCACCATCTGGAGCACCATGTTCGGGAATACTTCGGTGGCCTGCATCGACGAAGTCAGGCTGGAACCGGTCGACACCTCGGCCTGGATTTTCTTGGTGGCGACGTAATATTCGTAATTGCCCGCGGCCCCTGCCACCGAGTCCAGGGCCTCGACCAGCGGCACGCCGGCCGCGAACATGGTGGACAGCGTGCGCGTCCAGCGTGCAATCGCCGATTTTCTGATGAGATCGCCGAACACCGGCAGGCGCAGCGTAAGGCGGTCCATGAAAATCTGCATTTTTTCGGAGCGCTTCCAGGTCCAGAGAAACGCATAAAGTCCGCCGCCGATGCCGCCGAATATCAGGTACCAGTATGCCACGAAGAAATCCGAGATCGCCATCACCATAAGCGTCGGAGCGGGAAGGTCGGCGCCAAAGCTGGTAAACACCTGCTTGAACGCCGGGATCACGAAAATCATGATCACCGCCGTGATTACGAACGCCACCACGATGATCGCCAGCGGGTAGAACAACGCGGATTTGATCTTGCTCTTGATGCCGAGGATTTTTTCCTTGTAGGTTGCCAGGCGGTCGAGCAGGCTGTCCAGAATACCCGCCGCTTCGCCGGCGCCGACCAGGTTGCAGAACAGCGCGTCGAAATAGAGCGGGTGTTTTTCAAATGCCTGCTTCAGGCTCGACCCGGTCTCGACCTCGGTCTTGATGTCGAGCAGCAGCCGCGCCACCGCGGGATTGCTGTGCCCCTTGCCGACGATGTCGAAGGCCTGCAGCAGCGGCACGCCCGATTTCAGCATGGTCGCCAGCTGGCGCGTGAACAGCGTGATGTCCTTGTCGGTGACCCTGCCGCCATGGCCGAGTTTCTGTTTTTTGACCTCGACGACCTTGATGCCCTGCCGGCGCAGCGTGGCGTTGACCTGGGCCTCGCCGCTGGCGCGCATCTCGCCGCGCACGGTCTTGCCGGCCTTGTCCCGACCGACCCAGGAGAAGCTATGCTCCTTGATGTCCGGCTTTTTTGCTGCCGCAGCGGCTGTGGCCATGGTGAATTCCTGGATTATCCTGTTTAACCAACAAGTTAGGCGAGTTTATTCGCAAAATGATGCACTTCTTGTGCGCCTTTGTAAAGCCAAATTTGCCACCTTGGTTCCGATAAATCATGAATTGGCGGGCGGAAACACGCGCACTGCCTTTACCACCCGGTCCTGGGTTTGCACGATTTCCAGCGGATGCCCGGCGATTTTGACGCTGGTATTGGGTTCCGGGATGTCCTGCAGATGCTCGATGATCAGGCCGTTGAGCGTTTTCGGGCCGTCGAGCGGGAAGTTGAATCCCAGCTTGCGGTTGAGTTCTCGCAGCAACGTGCTGCCTTCGACCAGGTAGCTGCCGTCGTCCTGCTTGAAAAAACCGCGGGTTTGCAACGGCGACTGCGTCGTGAATTCGCCGATGATCTCTTCTAGAATATCCTCCAGCGTGACTAGCCCCATCAATTCGCCGTATTCGTCGACCACCAGGCTGATGCGGTCCAGTTGTTCCTGGAAATTCTGTAATTGCGAAAACAGCGGCGTGCCGGAGGGAACGAAATATGGGTCGCGCATGATTTCGCGCAGACTGTCCTTGGTGAACTCCCCCTGTTGCATGAGGTTGAGCGCATTGCGCACACGCAGCGTGCCGACGATTTCGTCGAGCTGCCCGCGATAGACCGGCAAGCGCCGGTGGTAGGCGGTGGCAATCTGCTGTGTGATTTCCTCCAGCGGCGCGTCGAGATCGATCGCCTCGATCCGGCTGCGCGGCACCATCACGTCGTCCACCGTGATGGCTTCGAGATCGAACAGGTTGATCAGGATGCTCCGGTGTTTCTGTGGAATGTAACCTGCCTCCAGCACCAGCGTGCGCAGCTCTTCCACGGAAAGCTTGTGCTCGTGACCGCCGGGCGCGGGCCTGAGCCGCAGCAGGCGCAGCAACGCCTGGACGAACAGGTTGACGAACCACACGATCGGTTGGGTCAGCCTGAGCAGCGGCGTGAGCACGTAGCTCGACGGCAGCGCGATGCGCTCGGGATAGGCCGCGCCGACCACTTTGGGCGTGATCTCGCTGAATACCAGAATGGCGAAGGCCGCGGCACCCGTCGCCGCCAGCAGCGCAAGTTGGCTGTCGCCGAGGTAACGCCGGGCGATTTCGCCGACCAGCAGCGCGGAAGCGGCGTTGATGACATTGTTGCCGAGCAGCACGACGCCCAGGAATTTGTCGGTCTTGGCGAGCAGCGCGGAGGCGAGCACGGCGCCGCGGTGGCCGCTTTGAGTCAGGTGCTTCAACCGGTAGCGGTTGAGCGCCATCATGCTGGTCTCGGAAATCGAGAAGAATGCCGAAATGATCAGTAAAATGAGCAACGCGACAAACAGCGTCGACAGGGGAATGGCTTCCACGGAAAAACCGGTCGGGTTATGAAGGGGAAATCCAGTATCGGCAGCACCGCCGGGCTTGTCAAGGCGGCGGGAAGCCGTGAGGCGGGAGCAAGAAATGGCGCGGAAAGCTCGCGGGCGGTCATCGCTTCTCGCCCAACGCCCCACTTACTCCTTACGCTCTGCCCAAAATCACCTCAAGAACAAATTTGCTGCCGATGTAGGCGAGTACCAGCGTGAGGAAGCCGGCGAGCGTCCAGCGTACCGCAACACGGCCGCGCCAGCCGTAGACATGCCGGCCGCCGAGCAATGCCGCGAAGATGATCCAGGACAAAATGCCGAATACCGTCTTGTGATTGAATTTGGCGGCCCTGCCGAACAGCTCTTCCGAATAAATGACGCCGCTGGCCAGCGTCAGCGTGAGCAGGATGAAGCCCGCCCAGATGATGCGGAACAGCAGCGTTTCCATGGTCAGCAGCGGCGGCATTTTCTGCAGCATTTTCGGCAGGGATCCATCGTGCAGGCGCCGCTCCAACAGCGCCATCAGCAGCACGTGCAGGGAGGCGATCGTGAACAGGCTGTAGGCAAACATCGCGATCAGCAGATGAAACTTGAACGCGGCGAATTCGGTATGGGGCAGCGGTCCGGGCGAGGGGAACGCGACCGGCAGCAGGACGGCTACTGCGGCCACTGGCATCACCAGCGTTTGCAGGCCTTCGAGCTTGTAGAAAAAGTTGCCCAGCCAGTAGATCAGGACGGTAAGCCATAAAATCGCCGAGATGGCGTTGCCCACGCCCAGGTGCAGCCCGTGCCCGCTGAATGCCGACTGCCACAGCAGCAGCGTATGCAGGCCGAGGGGCGCCAGCACCGCGTGATGTTCGAGCGTATTCGATGGCGCAGTGCCGGGCGGCGGGTGGTCGGCGCGCAGCCAGCGCGTGCGCCAGAAGTAGAGCGCAAGCGCCGCA
>JAIESJ010000263.1 GCA_019746155.1 Burkholderiales bacterium | reverse complement strand
GAAGGGGATGCCGGCCTCGGCCGCGGCGCGTGCCAGTGCGATCTCGCCCTCGTGCCACAGCAGCCCGGCGATGCCGGTCGGTGCGATCACGATCGGCATCTTGTGCCGGTTGCCGAACAGCGTGATTTCCTGACTGCGCCCCGAGACATCGATCAGCGTACGCGGCTTGAGCCGAATGCGCTCGAATACCGAACGATTGTTGCGCAGCGATACCTCGTCTTCCGTGCCGCGGTCGACGAACTCGAACAGGCCTTTCGGCAGGCGCCTCTTCGCGATCTCGCGCAAGTCGGCAATGTTATAGGCCCCCAGCGACTTGTCCGTCATGTTGCGTTCCTTTCGTTGTATTCCGGCACCGGCGGGAATTTTCACCGGGACGCCCGCCGCGGCCGGGGACCGGCACGATAGTGCAATAATGATCAGTCACGGGCACACGCTGCCGTGCAGCCCGCGCCGGCTGAAAATTTACCATGAAACCAGGATGTGCCGGCCGATTGCTCTTACTCGGCCTTGATGTCGGCTTCTTTCACGACCTTCGCCCATTTCGCAGTCTCGGCCCTGATGAACTTGCCGAATTCCGCGGATGTCATGCTCACGGCATCCGCGCCCTGGCTCTCGAATTTCTTCTGGACATCGGGCAAGGCGAGGATGGCAGCGGTCTCGGCGTGCAGCCGCTTGACGATGGCCGCCGGCGTGCCGGCCGGCGCGACGATGCCCCACCAGTTGTTAGCTTCGTAACCGGGCACGCCGGATTCGGCGATGGTCGGCACGTCCGGCAGGCTCGGGTTGCGTTTCGCACCGCCGACGCCCAGCGCCTTGAGCCTGCCGGTCCGGATGTGGGGCATCATCTGGATCAGAGAGCCGATGGTGATCTGGGTATTGCCGGCAATGACGTCTGCCATGGCCGGGCCGCCGCCCTTGAACGGCACGTGCACGATATTGATGCCGGTCATCAGCTTGAACATTTCCGCGCCCAGGTGCTGGAAGCTGCCGATGCCCGCGGACGCGTAATTCAGCGCTCCCGGCTTGGTCTTGGCCAGCGCGATCAGGTCCTTCACCGAATTCACGGGAAGCCTGGGATTGACCGTAAGCGCGTTGGGCCCGGTGCCGAGCAGGGCGACCGGAGTAAACGACTTGGCGGGATCAAATTTCAATTTCGACTTGAAGATCGAGGGATTGTAGGCATACGCGACGGAGATGATCAGCAGCGTGTAGCCGTCCGGCTGCGAGTTGGCGGCGATTTCAGTGCCGATCATGCCGCCTGCGCCGCCGCGATTGTCGATTACCACCTGCTGGCCAAGGCGCTCGGTGAGTTGCGCGCCGATCAGGCGCCCGACGATGTCGTTGCTGCCGCCCGGTGGAAAAGGGACGATGAGCCGCACCGGTTTGTCGGGGTAAGTCGCAGCCGCTGCGACGGCGGTGAAGCTTGCGAGCAGCAGTCCGAGGGTTTTGACGATGAACGATCGCGCGCTAAACATGGGACATTTCCTCCTGTGGCATTGGTTTTGTATAGGCATGGTAGCGCTTTCCCGGAAGCCAATGCAAAACGATCCGCGCCGTGCTGAACCGCCGAGTCCTCGCTCCTGATCCTGCCAGTCTTCACTCCCGGCCTCTCTCCCTTCGGGAGGAGGCCGGGAGTGAAGACTGGAGGAGGGCGGGGGTAAGGGTTCAAACGCCGACGAAAATCAGAAATCGTTGGAGCCAACGTGGATCACATCGATGCCGTCAACGGCGTAGATTTCCTCGATGTTCTCCAACTCCTCGCGGGTTTCGATCGTGCACACCACCAGGGTGTTTTCCTGGAGCGCCGGCACCGCGTCGGTGACGTTCACCGGACGATAGTCGAAGATCGGGTAGCTGCCGCCGACCGAGCGCCCCCCAAAGGCTGGTATCTGCCCGAGGTCATGACGGGACGGGCGGAGGTGGGCTCTTTGACTTCATCGAGGATCTGAAGATCGTCCGCCACTCCAGTGACTCCGGACACGCGCACCTGCTCGGCCAACGCTTTACCATAAGCCCCGACTGGCCTCATCGTCTGGTACGCTGCGAAGTCGACTTCGATCATCATTGCATCCATTGCTTCGCTCTGTGGCGTCGCGCCCCCGCAGAGCAGCCGTTGCTTGCTACCATCCCCTACCATGGGCCCGACCAACCTTTCAAAGATGAACTATGAGTGTTCGGGGAACGCTGAGACTCGCCCCCTTACGCGTCATGTGCTCCTCCTTTTGGTGGTTGATGTTGCGCGTCAGATGCGCACTTTGATGAACTTCGCCTCCAGATAATCCTTGATCCCAAGTGCCCCGCCCTCCCGGCCGATGCCGCTTTCCTTGACGCCGCCGAACGGCATTTCCGCGCTTGCCAGCAGCATTTCGTTGACGCCGACCATGCCAACCTCGAGCGCTTCGCTGGCGAGTGTCGAGGTTCTGAGCGAGGTGGAGAACACGTAGCCAGCGAGACCGAACGGCAGTGCATTAGCGCGCGCGATTACCTCGTCGAAGCTGCTGAAACGCGTGATCGGCGCAATCGGGGCGAATGGTTCGTCGCTCATGATGCGCGCGCTGTCCGGCACGTCGGCGAGCACCGTCGGTTCGAGAAAAAAGCCGCGTGTAAGTCCCGACGGACGCCCGCCACCCGTGAGCAGCCGCGCACCTTGCCGCCGCGCATCCGCAATCAGCCCAAGCGCATGTTCAAGTGCGCGCTTGTTAGCAAGCGGCCCGACTTCGCTCCTTTCGTCGAGGCCGGGTCCGATCGTCAGACTTTTTGCGACACGCGCAAACACTTCGCAAAACGCTTCATAGACGCTGTCATGCACATAGAACCGGCTCGGCGAGATGCATACCTGCCCGCAGTTGCGGAACTTGGAACGTGCCGAAGCTTCGGCGGCATACGCAACATCGGCATCGGCGAACACCAGCACCGGTGCATGGCCCCCGAGTTCCATCGAAGCTTTTTTCATGCCGTCGGCGCAGATCTTGAGCAGCTTTTTCCCGACCGGCACCGAGCCGGTGAGCGATATCTTGCGCACCACCGGCGATCTGATCAAGTACTCGGAAATAAAACTCGAATCCCCGGTCACCAGATTGAGCACGCTCGCGGGCAGACCCGCATCATGGCATGCCTGTACTAGCGCCATGCACGATCCAGGCGCTTCACTTGCTGGCTTGACGATGAGTGAGCAACCGGCGCCGAGCGCGGCTGCGATCTTGCGCGCCGGCAGCAGTGCCGGAAAATTCCACGCCGGGAACGCCGCCACGACACCGATCGGTTCGTAGCGTACCTGCATCCGAGTATCGGGTGAGCGCGCTTCGATCGTCTGCCCGTAAATACGCTTGGTTTCCTCTGCATACCACTCGAACTGATCGGCGGCGGCGCCGGTTTCTGCCTTCGCTTCCGCCAGTGGCTTGCCGGTTTCAGTCGACATCACACGCGCAATATCGTTCTGGCGGGCACGGATAAGGTCGGCCACGCACCGCAGTACCGCACTGCGCTCCCAGGGAGAAGTGACGCGCCACGCCTTCAGCCCGCGTGCCGCCGCGGCCAGCGCTGCATCGAGATCTTCGGCCTGCGCGGTAGGAATCGTCCCTACGATTTCTTCAGTCGCAGGGTCAAGCACCTCGCGCTGTCCACCTGCCTGCGCGGGACGCCACTTGCCGTCAATGTAAAGGGCATAATTGCCGTACAGGCCCGGCCGCTCTTGTTTCACGATATGAACTCCTGAATCTGCCGGGTTTAATCAAATGTCCTGCGCGTGGTAGCGCAATTGCACCTCGCGCACCCAGTTACCGACGTTCCACGAACCATACACACCCATGCCACCGAGTGGGTTGTCGCCGCTGTAGACTGGAACATGCACCACCGCCAGTCCGTCGTGGGCATGTGCTTCATGCAATGCCTTGATAAGCGTATCGCGCGTCCCTCCGCCGTAGACCGCGTGTACACCACGTACCGCCCCGCACAGTTGTACGTAATCCACAGCGACTGAATCGTTGGTACGGAAA
>JAIESJ010000001.1 GCA_019746155.1 Burkholderiales bacterium | reverse complement strand
GGTATGTGCACCATCCGGATTTTGGCCATCGATTTCAGCGTCTCGCCCGACAGATGAAGAATCGTGCCGTTGCCGGAGGACGCATAGTTGATCGCGTCAGGCCGCGATCTGGCCAGGCTCACCAGCTCGGACACCGATTTGACCGGCAGCGATGGATGGGAGATCAGGATCAGGGGTGTTTGCGCGACCAGCGCGACCTGCGAGAAATCCTGCACCGAATCAAACGGCAGCCGCGAATAGAGCGATGCGTTGATGGCGTGTGTGGTGACATCGGTGAAGTACAGCGTGTAGCCATCGGCGGGCGACTTGGCAACCGTGGCGGCGGCAAGGGTGGTGCCCGCTCCCGGACGGTTGTCGATGACGAACTGCTGGCCCTGGGTTGTGCTCAGGTGTTGTGCGATCACCCGTGCGAGGCCGTCGGAAATGCCGCCCGGCGGAAATGGCACGACCATGCGCACCGGCCGGGCGGGATATTGTTGAGCGCAGGCCATGCCTGCGGTAGCGATCAGTGCAGCGCCCAAGGCAAGCATGGCGCAGGAACGCGATTGGTTTTTCATGGCGACTCCGGGGAAGGGGTTGTGAATGAATGCCGGCTCAACAGCAATGGGCCATGCAAGATCAGCAACAACCATGCCACGGAGAAAAACATCAGCACAGCAGAGGACTCTCCCCTCAGTTGCGCGTCGATCTGGTGCAAGGCGCCAACTCCCTGCACCATTCGCTGACTTCGCGCGCCGCTACACGGGATTGTCTATGTCAATAAACTGCTGCTGCAAGCGGAATCGCTGTGCAAGGTGTACGCCCAGCGCCTGCACGCCATAACGTTCCGTCGCATGGTGGCCGGCGGCAATGTAGGCCACACCCGACTCGCGCGCGGCATGTACCGTCTGCTCGGAGATTTCGCCGCTGATGTAGGCATCGACGCCGAGTGCGATGGCCTGTTCGAACAGGCCCTGGGCGCCACCGGTGCACCATGCCACCCGCCGCACCGGCCGCGCGGCATCACCAATCACCAGCGGCGCACGCGCAATCTGCCTGCCGACCAGTTCCGTAAAACGGCCCAGCGTGGTGTCGGCGGCGAGCACGCCGTGCATGCCGATGTTCTGTTCGCCAAAATGCCCGGCAGCCGTCAGGCCGAGCCGTCGTGCCAGGGTCACGTTGTTGCCGACTTCGGGATGAACGTCCAGCGGCAGGTGGTAGGCAAACAGGTTCAGGTCATGTGCCAGCAGCATGCCTATGCGCCTGCGGCGCATGCCGGTGATACGCCCGTCCTCGCCCCGCCAGAAATAACCGTGGTGTACGATCAGCGCGTCCGCCTCCGCTGCGACAGCGGCTTCGACCAGCGCCGCCGACGCCGTGACGCCGGTGACGATGCGGCCGATTTCCGCACGCCCTTCCACCTGCAGACCGTTTGGGCAATAATCACGGAAATCATGCACTTGCAGGAAATCCGCAAGATAGGCGTCGAGCTCCGCGCGTTCCATGTATCCACCCCTGACCGCTGATTGAAAAAGTGACGACTTCGCACCGGGCCCAGTATCGTGCCGCTCCCAGCCGCGCACCGACCATCATGAATGGAGCGGCAGCCATGACCGTCACGTTGTCCGTCAGCCGTATGGCGCGATTGTAACCGCGCCCTGCAACCCACTCCCATGCGCAAACTCTGGCTACTGTTCAGTCAAACCGCGACGATCTGCCTGGCTGCGCTGTTCGTGGTCGGCACCTTGCGCCCCGATCTGCTGAGCGGACTGAACAATAACGCCGTGGTCACCATCCGCCAGCCGGTGGCGGATGCGGCCAGCGCTCCGCCACGCGTCGGGTCCTACAGCGACGCGGCAAAAAAAGCGATGCCGGCAGTGGTCAACATCTACACCACCAAGGCAATCAAGGCGCGGCCGCGCGCGCCATTCATGGACGACCCGGTGTTTCGCTACTTCTTCGGCGACCAGCCGGAGGCGCAAGCCCAGCCCGGCAACAACCTCGGTTCCGGCGTCATCGTCAGCGATTCCGGCTACATCCTGACCAACAGTCACGTGGTCGAGGCGGCGGACGGCATCGAAGTCGCACTCGCCGATGGCCGCCGCGTCACCGCCAAAGTGGTCGGCACCGATCCGGAATCCGATCTCGCCGTGCTCAAGATCGACCTCCCCAAGCTGCCCGCCATCACTTTCGGCGCTGCGGACAGCGCGCGCGTCGGCGATGTCGTGCTGGCGATCGGCAACCCCTTCGGCGTCGGCCAGACCGTGACCCTGGGCATCGTCAGCGCGCTCGGCCGCACCCAGTTGGGCATCAACACCTTCGAGAACTTCATCCAGACCGACGCCGCGATCAATCCGGGAAACTCGGGCGGTGCGCTGGTCGATGTCAACGGACACCTGATCGGCATCAACACCGCAATCTACTCGAAGACCCCCGGCGGCGCCTCCCTCGGTATCGGCTTTGCCATCCCCGTGAGCACGGCAAAATCGGTGATGGAACAGATCATCCAGAACGGGTCGGTTCAGCGCGGCTGGATCGGCGTCGGCGTGCAGGACATGACGCCGGAAATCGCCGAGTCGTTCAAGATACCCGGCACCCGCGGCGCCCTGATTACCGAAGTGTTCCGGGGCACGCCGGCCGATCGCGGCGGCATCAAGGTGGCCGATGTGCTGGTGGCCGTGGACGGCAAGCCGGTCACCGATTCGGCGAGCATGCTCAACCTGATTGCGGAACTGAAGCCGGGCACTGCCGCAGTATTGCGCGTGATACGCGAGGCCAAGCCGATCGAAGTGCGCGTGACCGTGGGCAAACGGCCACCCAAGGCACGGGCGCGGCAGGAATAACCTCCCGCCACGGGACTATTTCCCCGTCAGGCGTCGGAGGACGGACTGGTGCTGTCGTCGCGGGCAGCAGCGCGCGCGGGGACGAAGCGCGCCGCAATCAGGCCCACTTCGAACAGCAGGCACATCGGGATCGCCAGCAGCAGTTGCGACACCACGTCGGGTGGCGTCACCACCGCCGAGATGACGAAGGCGATGACGATGAAATACGGCCGCACTTCCTTCAGCTGTGCGATGGTGACCAGGCCCATGCGCGTCAGCATGACCACCACGATCGGCGTCTCAAACGTCAAGCCGAACGCCAGGAACATCGTCAGCACGAAGTTCAGGTAATTCTCGATGTCCGGCGCCACCGAAATGCTTTTCGGCGCGATCTGGTTGATGAAATGAAACACGGTATTGAAGACGAAGAAGTAACAGAATGCGATTCCGATCACGAACAACACCGTACTCGCCGTCACCAGCGGCAGCACCAGGCGCTTCTCGTGGTTGTAGAGTCCGGGCGCGACGAACGACCAGGCCTGGAACAGCGTGTACGGCAGCGTCAGCACAAAAGCCACCATCATCGCGACCTTGACCGGCACCAGGAACGGGGTGATCACCCCGGTGGCAATCATTTTCGCGCCCTCGGGCAACGCACGCATCATCGGCGTGGCCAGCAGGTCGTAGAGCTCGGACGCAAACGGAATCAGCACCAGCAGGACCAGCGCAAAGGCGATCAGCGCGCGCAGCAGACGATCGCGCAGTTCGACCAGATGGGAGATGAAGGTGTCTTCGGTCATCGCTGTGTTGCGTTGGGGTCAGCCCTGATCAGGCGTTCCGGCTCCCGCCCGCGGCCGGGCTGGAGTCCGTGCCCGGGGCTGGCTGTTCGGTCGTGGCTGCCGGCGGTGCAGCGGGCTCCGCGTCCGGCGTCGCCGCCGCGACCGGAGTGGAGTCTGTGGTCGGCGCAGCGTGTGCGCCCGGTGCTGCGTCCCGGGTATCACCCGCGATCTTGTTCAGCTCCGATTCCGTCGCACGCACTTCCTGGTTCACCGACTGCTCGAACGCGTTGGCGGTGTCCTGGATATTGGCCTGCAGCTTGCGCAGGTCATCGAGCGCCATTTCGCGGTTGATGTCGGCCTTGACGT
>JAIESJ010000304.1 GCA_019746155.1 Burkholderiales bacterium | reverse complement strand
ACCGAGATTGTGAGCTTGGGGGCCGTGCTGCCATTTATTGGAATCATCACTGCACCGGAGGTTGTATTTAAGAGTCCGATGGTCGCGGAGCTGGTCCGGGTTTGGGGGGTCACATCAGCCGATCAATTGGTGTTGCCGTTCACGGTGGGATTTGCAGTGGCTGCGTTGGTGGCGGGAGTAATCCGTCTCCTTCTCTTGTGGGCCAGCACGCGACTTGCTTTTGCCAGTGGCGCCGATTTGAGCATTGAAGTCTATCGTCGGACGCTGTACCAGCCCTATCAGGTGCATGTCGCCCGCAATAGCAGCGAGGTGATCAACGGCATCACAAACAAGGTCAACAGCGTGGTTTTCGGGGTGCTCTTGCCTGTACTAACATTGATGAGCTCCATGGTTTTGTTGGTGGCTGTCACCCTTGCGTTGATTGCCATTGATCCGGTCATGGCTTTTGCCACGACGGTTGGCTTTGGTGCCACCTATGGAGCCATTGCCTGGGTGTTCAGGAGAAAACTCAATCGCAACAGTGAACGTATTGCCTATGAGCAGACGCAAGTGATTAAAGCGCTTCAAGAAGGGCTGGGTGGCATTCGTGATGTGCTCTTAGACGGGACTCAACCGGTGTACTGCGATGTTTACCGTCAGGCAGATCATCCGGCCCGGTTGGCGCAGGGGAATAATATCTTCATGGGGCATTGTCCTCGATATGCCATTGAGGCATTGGGGATGATCGTGATTGCCGCTCTGGCCTATAATTTGGGGCATCAGCCTGGCGGACTCGCCATGGTCTTGCCGGTACTTGGCGCGCTAGTGTTTGGCGCGCAACGCCTGCTGCCGGCTCTGCAGCAGGGCTATAACGCGTGGGCAGTGATTGTTGGAAGTCATGCGTCAGTCGTTGATACGCTCGATTTACTGGAGCAGCCTCTTCCCGCGGAGTCTCTGCAACCTGCCCCGGCTCCGTTAGTATTTCACGACAAGATTATTTTTAACGCGGTCCGTTTTCGCTATAGCCCTGAAGGCCCTTGGGTATTGGATGGGCTCAGTCTCACAATCCCCAAAGGATCCCGGATCGGTTTTGTGGGGAGCACCGGCAGTGGGAAAAGCACCATGCTGGATTTGTTGATGGGGCTGCTCGTTCCTACCGAGGGGGATGTCTTGGTGGATGGTCAGCCCATCTTGGACAAGCGTCTTAGGGCCTGGCAGCGAACCATCTCCCATGTGCCCCAAAATATCTTCCTCGCGGATGCCAGCCTGGCCGAGAATATCGCTTTTGGTGTCCCGCTGGCGGCCATTGATGCACCGCGGGTCCAGCTGGCGGCGCGGCAAGCGCAAATTGCCGATTTCATCGAGAGCCGACCGGAAGGATATGGTGCGCTTGTTGGAGAGCGCGGCATCCGGCTGAGCGGGGGGCAACGGCAACGAATCGGCATTGCTCGCGCCCTGTACAAGCGTGCGAGCGTGTTGGTGTTTGATGAGGCCACCAGTGCTCTCGATAATACGACTGAACAGTCAGTGATGGATGCCATTGATGGACTGGATCGTAATCTCACAATCCTGCTCATCGCTCACAGGCTTACCACCGTGCGACGCTGTGATGTAATCGTGGAGCTTGGCAGCGGCCGCATAGTCGCCCAAGGGTCATACGATCAGCTACTAAAGTCCAGTCCCACGTTCCGTCGGAATGCTCGGGTCGTTGGATAAGAGGCCGGGTTGAGGGGTTTCTTGGATTGATAGAAGCATGTTCCGAATACTGCACCTCACACGACAATCCGGGTCGATTTGCTAATCATTTGGATCGCCGGTGGGTACTGTATGGAATCTACTCCTGTGTGATGGATTCTCTTGCGGTTCGGGCCACCCCGTGGCACGGGGCCTTTCGCCGGAGTGCACGTTGATGAAAGTTCTTTTTGTCGCCGGCGACGTCAGGCGGATCGGGGGAATTGAAAAGTTCAACAGAGATTTTCTTTCCGCGCTCGCTCACGCCGGGACAGACATCATTCTTGTTGAGCGACGAGAGGGACAGTTGTGGGCGAAGGTTTCTTTTGCCGCCAGATTCATATGGCGGTTCTTCGTGGATCGCCCGGATTTTGTTTTCTGTGCGCATTTGAATTTTTCCCCGGTGTGCGCGTTTCTGAAGGCGTTGCGGGGAACGCCGTACACGCTGGCTCTCTATGGAATTGAAGTGCTTGATGTGAAGAACTGCTTGAAGCGCCGTGGGATTTCAGATGCGCGGATGATCATTACGATTTCGGAATATACGAAGAAGTTGATTCTCAGGCAATTCCCGGAAGTCGAAGACCATATGTTCATGCTCCCGAGCGCTGTCGATGGGGACGCGTTTTTCATGAAAGAAAAAAGTCAGGTACTACTGGATCGATTTAAACTCGCAGAGCGCCCGATTATCCTCTCGCTAGCCAGACTTTCCACGCTTGAGCATAAAGGGCAGGATCGGGTGCTGAAAGCGCTTCCTCGTGTGCTGGAAAAGGTGCCTGATGCGATCTACCTCATTGTCGGAAGCGGTCAGGATGAGCGTGTGAGCGCAATCCTTGCAGAGCATCCGGAACTTATGAAAAGTGTGGTCATGGCTGGGGCGGCAGCCGACCGTGAACGGGTCGATTATTACAATCTCGGAGATGTGTTTGTGCTCCCGTCAAAGTTCGAAGGTTTTGGCATTGTGTTTATCGAATCGTTAGCCTGTGGTGTTCCTGTTGTGGCAAGCGACGGGTACGGATGCCGTGAAGGGCTTCTCGGTGGCGAATTAGGGCTGCTAGTTCAGCCTGACGATGTAGATTCGATTGCAGATGCAATCGTCACGATTCTGGCCAGGAAAACGCCCTGCAAATTGTTCGACCGCGAATATTTGCGCAAACGAACGCTGGAGGTCTATGGCATCCGTGCGTGGAACGAACGTGTGGAAGCGTTGCTGGAATTGCTCGGCGCGTCCAAGCCGACGACAGGGAAAACTGCGGCATAAGCCCTTGATATGAGCCAGCCGGTTTTCGCGTCAATCTGTATCTTGAGTTACAACCGGCCAGAGTTACTTCTGCGGCTGCTGAAAACCATTGATGTATCTCGAGGAGACGAGATTGAAGTGGTGGTGTGCGAGGACTCCAGTCCGAGGCAGCAGGAAATACGAGACGTCGTCGCCGGATTTAGATCGGACCGCTCGTATCCTGTGGTGTATTTGGAGAACAAGAAAAATCTTGGATATGACGGAACTTTTTGTAAATTAGTCAAGCATGCAAGTGGAACCTGGCTGATCTTCATGGGTGATGACGACGAGTTTGTGCCGGGTGCCCTTGATAAAGTCTTGGGTTTTTTGCGCGGCCACCCTGGGCTAGGGTACGTGATGAAATCGCACTATCTGATTTACGACGAGAAGAGGAAGGAGCGGTTTCGATATTTTCAGCAGTCCATGTTCTTCGAGCCGGGGGTTGAAGCCTATGTTGAGCTGTTCCGGAAGAGCGTCTATATCGCAGGGTTTACGATTCGCCGGGAGTATGCTGCTCCTTTTCTGACAGACCGGTTTGATGGAACGATGCTCATTCAGCTCTATTTGCTTGCCGAAGTGGTGTTGCGGCATCCCTCGGCGTATTTTGATGAGCCCTTTACGCAGCAGTACGCCTCTCATGAGCACAACGTGGGCGATGTCATGTTCGATCGAGAGAAGGGGACATTCATCCCTCGTCGCCCCACCCTTGAAATTTCATTGAACTTTCTGAAAAGTTTTTCCCGCATCACGGAGTTTGTAGACCAACAACATGCGATTGCGTCCACTGAGCGTATCAAAAAGGATATGTCCAAATATTTTTACCCGAGCTTGGCCGTTCATCGGAACTCAGGATTGAAGGCGTTTTTTCAATACGTCCGCGAGCTCAACAAG
>JAIESJ010000168.1 GCA_019746155.1 Burkholderiales bacterium | reverse complement strand
GCTGGCAGGCCACGTTGCGGCATGTCGCTTGCGAGGGCCGCTGCTTCGTGCTGGGCTGCAACCAGTTCGTCACCAAATCCATGTACCCCGCCGATCTGGCCGGAATCGGGGATATTGCCGGCCAGCCGGAGATCATGTGCCGCGGCGGCAGCGTCATCGTCTCTCCGCTGGGCGAGGTAGTGGCCGGTCCGCTGTACGATGAGGAAGGCATGTTGTTCGCTGAACTCGATATGGCCGAGGTCGCGCGCAGCAAATTCGATTTTGACGTGACCGGCCATTATGCGCGGCCCGACATATTCCATCTGATCGTCAACGAGCAGCCTATGCCGCCAGTCACCTGCAAGACGGGCGATGAGCCATGACCGAAATAAGATCGCATATCCCGCAAACAAGGAGGCAATCCATCGTGACCGCTGAAAACCGCGCGAAATCATCACCCTGGTCGTTCAATCTTGGAGACGATACCCAGGGCATTCACCGCACGCTGGCCGAGGGCATCACCACCCGCATTTTCCCCGGCCAGAATGTCATGCTGTCGGTGGTGCGCGTCGCGCCTCACTCGAGCGGCACGATACACAGTCATCCGGAGGAACAGTGGGGTGTGCTGCTGGAAGGCGAATGCGTGCGTATCCAGGGCGGAGAGGAAATCAAGATGAAAGCGGGCGACTTCTGGTGCACTCCGGGAGGGGTGCTCCACGGCGTTCGCACCGGGGACTCCGGCGCTACCATACTGGATATTTTCAGCCCGCCCAGGGAGGAATACCGGAAATCGGGGACAGGGTTTGGCTCGCCGGCCTGATTCACGCCCGAAGGCCCTTCCAAAATCCGCTCTCGGGCGGGAACAACCGCGGCGATCCGTGTGAAACGATGGCTCATCAACGATGAAAACATTGCTGCGTGACTTCGGGCTGATGCTGACTAGCGGTGCCGATTCCGACGCCTTGACCCAGAACCCGATCACTAAAGCGCATATGCGCCGATAGACGAGGAGCACAATTCGGCGATGAAATGTTCGCTCTCCTGGAAAGGGATTGGCAGGGAAGCCGCTGGGCGTCGCTGCAAAACGGTCACGTGCTCAGGCTGACTGTCCCGGAACGCCTCCTCTGACCGATACGTAACCGGCTATTGCAATTCCTCGACCATGATCAGCACGCGGCGGTTGTCGAAGCCGCTCATCGAAGCACGTCCCAGCAGTACCGCCTGGTCTCTGCTGCGGTCCTGATCCAGCCCTGCGATTTCGATCCATTCACCCAGCCGTCCCGATACCGTCGTCGTCACGCGCTGCATGTTGACAGCGCCGGGAAGCTGGCGGTTGAGGGTGTCGTGCTGCGGGCTGATGTCAAGCGTTACGCGGTCGCCCGCGAGGCGCGGCCGGACATGAAAACCGGTGCCCACGTCGCGATACTCGACGTTATCGACCACCTGCGTGACCACCTGGCCGCCGATCACGGTCTGCACCACCTGCTGCCGCGGCACCGGCACCGACTGGCCGACGCGGATGAAAGCGGTATTGCCCTCGAGCACCTGCACCGTCTGCAGGTTGCGCTCGCTGTCCGTCCGCCGCGTATCGATCACCCGCGCGCGCAGGCCGTCCTCGTTGGCCCCCGCACCGGCATGAGACGAGCGGCTGCCGGCCGTGCCCGGCACGGTTATTCTGGCGTTGCCATCGCCCCGCATGCTGCCGGAAACCTCAGCGGCGCGCTGGCCGCGGTCGCTGTCGGCATCCTGCCTGACGGTGATCAGCAGGCGCCGCGGCAAGGCATCCACGCTTGCCAGAATGCGCCGAATCTCCTCAAGATTTCCCGGTGTCGTGCGCACGACAAGCTGGTTTTGCAGGCCGCTGACACTGCCCCCGTTTTTGAGCATGGGCTGGATGACGGGGATCACCTGCTCCGCGGTACGGTATTTGAGCATGAACACTTCCAGCACCGGGGTCTGCGCCAGGGCGCGGGGTATGCCCAGCACCAGCACCGCCAATACGGCGGCAACGCATGCCGTGCGCCAGCAGCAAAAACCTGTCCCGGGGCAAGCGAACGATCTCATAAATATTGTTAACGTAACCTTTACGGGGAAGTTTACACCCCTGGCATTCTTAAACTTCAGCGCCGGAGACCGGTAAACAGCCTTCAAACCCAGAACAGGGAATGATCCCGGGCAAATTCATCCCGCCCAGACGCAGTCTGGCGCAAATTTTCGGGAACAATGTTTATAAAATTTCCCTTTACAATCATTCTGATATGAGTTATGTTTTAACCATGAAATTAACTCGGCTATTGCTCGCGGTTTGCTTGGCTGCGGCCCTCGGTCACGCGGCGGCGGATGACAGCCTGACGACACCCGCTCCCGCCGGGGATACGGTAACCAACCGCTACCTCGCCAAAGTGCGCGAGTTGGTGCTGAATGCGATGGGCTTGCTGGGCATAGACTACAAATACGGCGGGGCGTCCCCCGAAACCGGCTTCGACTGCAGCGGATTGGTGAATTACGTATTCAATCAGGCCGCGGGCCTGGTTCTCCCACGCAACGCACAGGAGATCAGCCGGGTGGGCGAGACCATCACACGCGACCAACTGCAGCCCGGCGATCTGGTGTTCTTCAATACCCTGCGCCGGCCGTTCTCGCACGTCGGCATCTATCTCGGCGAGCGCCGCTTCATCCACGCGCCGAGCCGCGGCGGCCAGGTTGAGATCGTCGACATGACCGACCGCTACTGGCAACGGCGTTACAACGGCGCCCGCCGCATCAGTCTCTGACCCCTCAGGCCCGCCTCCCTATCTGGCGGCAATCCCCGACTTGGCAGCGATTTTCTGCCGGATAAGGGGCACTGATGCGAGCGCCGCTTTTTCTCCGGATTGAATCGCCAGCTGCCGGTTCGCAAAATCGGCCAGCCCCAGACTTGAGGTATCGGGGCGGATCACGATATCGGCTTCGGGCAGTTCGTTGCTGGCGATCGCCTGGCCCATGATCGCGAACGTCTGCAGCAATATATCGATGGTATCGCCGATTTTGCCGTAACGCGGCTTGTTGGAAACGTCCACAGCAATGATCAGCCCGGCACCAAGCGATTTCGCCACCCGCACCGGCACCGGACTGGTGAGGCCGCCGTCGACATATTCCTTGCCGTTGATGTTGACGGGCTGAAACACGCCGGGCACGCTGCTCGAAGCACGCACTGCCATGCCAGTGTTGCCGCGGCGGAACACCACTTGCTCGCCGGACTGCAATTCGGTCGCCACCACGGCAAACACACGGTTGAGTTTTTCCAGCGGCCTGTCCTGCACGGCGCGGTTGACGAAGTTCTGCAGCGCTTCGCCCCTGAAAATTCCACGGTTGGGCAGCGACCAGTCACCGATCTGCCACTCTTCGAACTGCAACGCAGCGCGCTCCAGGTCCGCTCCGGTGTAGCCGGCGGCATAGAGCGCGCCGACAAAGCTGCCGACACTGGTGCCGACGACGATATCGGGAACGATGCCCTGCGCCTCCAGCGCCTTGATCACACCGACATGGGCAAAACCGCGTGCGGCACCGCCTCCCAGCACCAGCGCGATTTTCGGTGGGACAGCCCGGACTCCGGGTTGGGGCTGGGGCGCCGACGGGATAGCCGACGTATCGACCGGCTGAGTGGCGCAGCCAAATACGGCCAGCAGCAGCGAGGCAATGAAAAGATGACGTATAACAAACATGCGGCGACCTTCCTGGTGTAAGTTTACAACCGGCAGCTAGCGCCGCGCCGAGTTCTTTACGACAGGGCTTGCTGGGTGGCCGGCTCGCGTATGCTCATTTCCGGCGGGATTTGTTGCAAGACGGCGACACACACTCTGTGCATGGCGAACACAGGCCAC
>JAIESJ010000017.1 GCA_019746155.1 Burkholderiales bacterium | reverse complement strand
GGCTCCGTGGGTGCGCGCACACCGATCATCGTGGGCGAGCGCGGGCCGGAATTATTCATCCCGCCCGTCAATGGCGAAATCATCTCCAACGATGTGTTTATGAAAGCCTCGCGCGCGGCGAACGATAATATCCCGCGCGGCATGTCCAAAGAGATTGTTGCGCTGGCAATGGCCGGAAAGTTCGGTGGATTCCGTGCCGATGGCGGCAGCGTTATCGCGGGCATGACCTATGCCGGCGGCGAACGCGGGCGTGAGTTATATGTGCCAAACATGCCAGCGGGCAACACGCCCAACGGCAATAACGCGCAGGGCGGCGATACGATCGTCGTGCATCTGAACGTCAATACGCAGGATGCGACCTCTTTCCGCCGCAGCCAAGGGCAGATTGCCGCCGATGCTGCGCGCGCTATTCAGCGGGCGAGGCGTAATCTGTAGGGATGGACAGCGTTGTTGTTAAACCGCAACGCGGATTTCACCGGCGGAATGGGAGCGCGGCTTGCGCTTGATGGTGATTTCCACATCCTGATCGAGCTTGGTTAAAAACTCCATCAAGCGGTCAATCGAAAAATCATCGATTTTTCCGTTCACCAGCAAGGATATTTTCGCTTGGTTAATGCCCAGCGCTTTAGCGGCATCTACCTGCTTTAATTTGCGCTTGGCAATCAGCGTGGCGATTTTGAAGGCAAGCTGCACTTTTACAAAGCGTTCTTTGGCATCGGCAAAGCCTAAATCCTCGAACACGTTGCCGGAGCTTTTTTCGCTGGTCAGTAATTCTGTTTCATTTTTCATCGTCATTTCCTCTTTTTGCTCGATTCAACCGCCAATTTGTAGCGATTCTGGATACGTTCAATCTCTTCGCGCGGCGTACTTATGCCGCTTTTGGATTTCTTCTGGAACGCATGCAGTACATAAATCACGTCCCCGATATTAACTGTGTAAAGCGCTCGGTAAGTGTCGCGGTCATGATCGCTGACAATTTCCATCACACCCGGCCCAAGGCCTTTCCACGGTTTTGCGTCCGCATGCTTTCCACCCATCTGCGCCCACATCAGTGCGGTGCCGATATCCTTCTGCACCTCTTTTGGAAAACCGTTCAAATCCTTCTTCGAAGAACCCACCCATTCCACCTGTTTCAGGATAGGGCTATGTAAGGATTCATGCGGCTTTCCCGGTAACTTGGATTGCATATCTTCTACCTATGATAATATACCAGTTTTAGAATAAACGCAAGGGCAAATTATTCTTTTATTGGAATAAAACCATAGCATGTGGGCTGGGTTATTCAAACATTTTTTTCATACAAGACAGAGATTTAATTATGCCAGCTTTTGACGAAGTGCAGTTCCCGCCCGATATTTCTTACGGCGCGAAAGGTGGGCCGGAATGCTCCACCGACATTACGGAAATGTTCTCAGGCAAAGAACAGCGCAATATCAACTGGAGCCAGCCCCGCGCCAAATATACGGTATCGCATGGCGTAAAAACGCAAGCGCAGCTGGATGACCTGATCGCGTTCTTCCGTGTCCGGCAAGGGCGGGCTATCGGCTTTCGCTTTAAGGATTGGACGGATTACCAAGCCTTTGCCCAAAATCTCGGCACCGGAAATGGCGTCATCACGCAATTCCAGCTGGTGAAAAAATACACCAGCAGCACGACGATCACCCGCACCATCCTAAAGCCGGTCAATAACGGCACGCTCAAAATCTACCTGAATGCCGTGCTGCAAAGCAGCGGCTTTACGATGGATTACACGACCGGCATTGTGACGTTTACCGCTGCGCCCGGTGCGGGTGTAGTCGTCACGGCGGATTTTGAGTTCGATGTGCCGGTGCGTTTTGACACCGATTACCTCGATCCCAGCATTGACGATTTCGGCACGCGCAGCTGGGAAAGCATCACGCTGGTGGAGCTTAAATAATGCGCTCTACCAGCCCCACCTATAACACGCACCTCCTGGGTGAAGTGACGACGCTGGCAACGTGCTGGAAAATCACCCGCACCGATGGCGTAGTCAAAACCTATACCGATTGCGATATCGACATCGTATATGCGGGTGACACCTACCTGAGCATCGTGGGCTTTACCCCATCGAGCATCGAATCCAAGGATGATTTTTCCGTGGATAACGTCGATGTGCAGGGCGTGCTGCGAACCGGCTATCTCACAGCCCCGGATCTGATGGCGGGACTCTATGATTTTGCTGAGGTCGAGATTTTCCAAGTCAATTACCGCGATTTGACGCAAGACCGCATGAAGCTCCGACGCGGCAAGCTGGGCGAAGTGCGGATACAGCGGGATATGTTCACTGCCGAGCTGCGCGGCCTGTCTGAACTGATGCAGCAGCATATCGGCCAGCTATTCAGCCCATCCTGCCGCGCCATCCTTGGCGATGCGCGCTGCAAGGTGAACATGGCTTCATTCACCTTTGCCGCCACGGTCAATTCTGTCACCAGCGGCCTGATTTTTACCGCCAATGCGCTCACTCAAGCAGCGGGATATTTTACCGGCGGCGAAGTGCGCTGGCTCACTGGCGCCAATGCTGGCCTCAAGCGCGAGATTAAGGAATTCGTCAATAAACAGATCGTTCTGGCGTTGCCCATGCCCTACGCCATAGCCAATGGCGACACATTTAACGCGCTCGCCGGATGCGACAAGATTTTCTCCACCTGCAAAGCCAAGTTCAACAATGTGGTGAATTTTCGCGGTGAGCCGGATGTTCCGGGCACTGATGCAATCCTCAAAACCGCTGGCACACTCTAATATGACCACCGCTGATGACATTATCCGCGCCGCGCGCGGCTGGATCGGTACGCCGTTTCACCATCAAGGGCGTGTTAAAGGCGTGGGCGTCGATTGCATCGGTCTGCTGGTGGGCATCGCGCGGGAGCTGGAATTAACGGATGATAAAGGAATTTTCTTGGCCGATTATGACCTGCCAAATTATTCCCCCCTGCCGGATGGGAGGGGGCTAAAAACCGCAGTTTCCCTGCATTTATTGGAATTGCCCTCGATAGGGGAGGCCTCGCGGGGGGATGTCTATTTATTCAGGTTCCAGCAAGACCCGCAGCATGTCGGCATCCTCTCCGAACTGGCCGATGGCGCGCCTGGAATCATCCATTGCTATTCGAATACCGGCAAGGTGGTCGAACACCGCCTGAATGACACATGGCGCAAGCTGATCGTCGCCGCATACCGATTTCCCAACCTTCAACCTGACACGACGTAACTCATGGCTGGCATAGTTCTACCTGTCATCGGCGCTGCCGCTGGCTTCGTCATCGGTGGGCCGGAAGGTGCGCTGATCGGATTCAGCATCGGCGCGCAGCTGGGCGGCACGTTCGGCAGCCATAGCAGCGTGACGCTGCCCACTGTCGAAGGGCCGCGCCTTTCGGATTTACGCATCCAGACCTCCAATTACGGCAAGGTCATACCGGAAGTCTATGGGCAGGCACGGCTGGCGGGAAACGTCATCTGGGCGCAGCCCATCAAGGAAGTGCGCGTGGAATCCACCACCAGCACCACCCAGCATGGCGGCAAAGGCGGTGGCGGCAGTAGCGCCACCCAGACACAAACACAGGTGTCTTATGAGTATTTCACTACGCTGGCGATTGCCATCTGCGAGGGGCCGATCGACGAGGTGACGCGCATCTATGCCGACGCCAAAATCCTCGACGATAGCCTGCTGCAAGCCAGCCAAGGCAAATACACCGTCTATTACGGCACGGAAACGCAATCGCCTGATCCTGTCATGGAGAGCTTCGAAGGCGTAGGAAATGTGCCGGGGTATCGCGGGCTTGCCTATGTCGTCATTCAGGATTTCCCGCTGGCGGCGTTCGGCA
>JAIESJ010000296.1 GCA_019746155.1 Burkholderiales bacterium | reverse complement strand
GAAGGGTGAAGGGTGAAGGGTGAAGGGTGAAGGGTGAAGGGTGAAGGGTGAAGGGTGAAGGGTGAAGGGTGAAGGGTGAAGGGAAAAATCCCGCGGCGGACGCCGTGTTCATCGCGCCGCTTGTGCCGGAGGACGTGGAGCGCGTTTCTGCCCTCGCTGCCGGGATCTGGCGGACACATTATCCGGGCATCATCAGCGCTACCCAGATAGAATACATGCTGGCGCAGCGCTACGATCCGCGCGTCATGCGTGAGGAATTGCAACGCGATGACGTGTGGTGGGACAAGCTGCTGGCCGGAAATGAAATCATCGGGTTTTCATCCTATTTTCTGAGCGGCCCGTGTGAAATGAAGCTCGACAAGTTGTACGTGCGGCAGGATCGGCAGCGTCGAGGCTATGGCGGCATGCTGGTCGAGCACGCCTGTGCGGTGGCGCGTGAGCGGGGTTGTTCATGGCTCGTGCTGGCGGTAAACAGGAACAACGCCAACGCGATTTCTGCTTATGGCAAGTATGGTTTCAAGATCAGGGGCGCGGTAGTGAAAGACATAGGCGGCGGTTTTGTCATGGACGACTACATCATGGAAAAGCGATTGCAGCCGCCGATGAACGCCGATGAACGCCGATAAAATCAACTTCAGAAGCTTTGGCTACGGAGGTCACAGAGAACACGGAGAGAAAACATCAACGGCAAGGCGTAATCTGCAAACTTGGTGTTCTCTGTGGTATCGGGTTCTTGATTTTCTATCGGCGTCCATCGGCGGTTAATTTTGTTTTTTCGATTTTTAAAATGAGTTTTGGAATGTTTGAAAATCCAACCCCGGAGCAGTGCTGCGCGCTGTTGAAAGGCGTGAAAAACATCGCGGTAGTGGGGCTGTCGCCCAATCCGGCGCGTCCCAGCTATGGCGTAGCAAAAGCCATGCAGGGCTTTGGTTTCAACATTATTCCGGTGCATCCGGCGGTGAAGGAAGTGCTCGGCGCCAGGGCTTACCCGCGGCTCGCCGACATACCCGTGGCGGTCGAGCTCGTGAATGTCTTCCGTCGCGCCGAGTTTATTGATGCAGTGGTCGATGAGTGCCTGCAGCTGAAACAAAAAGCCCTTTGGATTCAAGAAGGTATCATTAATGAGCGGGCTGCGCTGCGGGCCCGGCAGGCCGGCATGTTCGTGGTGATGAACCGCTGTATCTACCGCGATTATCGTGCATATTGCATATAAATGCGCCTAAAATTTACTAAAATGCACGGATTGGGGAACGACTTCGTGGTTTTGGACGCGATCGCTCGTCCCGTGGCCCTGACGCCCGGACAACTGCGCTTCATCGCCGACCGCCACTTCGGAATAGGCTGCGACCAGATCCTGCAGGTGGAGGCACCGCGCCAGCCGGATACTGATTTCTACTACCGCATATTCAATGCCGACGGCGGCGAGGTCGAGCAATGCGGCAACGGCGCGCGCTGCTTCGTGCGCTATGTACATGAGAAGGGGCTGACCACCAAGACCGCGATCCGGGTGGGAACGTTGAGCGGCGTGATCGTGCCGCGGCTTGAAGCCGACGGCCAGGTCACGGTGGACATGGGCGTGCCCGAATTTGACCCGCCGAAAATCCCGTTCGAAGCGAGTAAGCGAGCGCTGACCTACCCGCTCGACGTTGGCGGAAAATCATTTGAAATCAGTGTATTATCAATGGGTAATCCACACGCTGTGCAAATCGTTCCCGATGTGGATGCCGCGCCGGTGATGAGCCAGGGGCCGCTGATCGAGCAGCACGCGCGGTTCCCGCAACGGGTGAATGCCGGTTACATGCAGATCGTCGATCGCAGTCACATCCGGCTGCGCGTCCACGAGCGCGGCGCGGGTGAGACGCTCGCCTGCGGCACCGGTGCATGCGCTGCGGTGGTCGCCGGCATCACGCGCGGTCTGCTCGACTCCCGTGTCAGTGTCACGACGCGTGGCGGCGACCTCGGTATATCATGGGCGGGGGAGGGCCGGCCGGTGATGATGACCGGCCCGGCGGTGACGGTTTTTGAAGGCGAAATCGAGATCTGTTGATGCGCGTAAATACTGACCGGTATTTTTCCATAAGAGCTAACCAGGGAGCAGAATGAGAGCAGAAGAAGTTGCAGGCTACCTGCAGCAGCACCCCGAGTTTTTCGAGCAGTACGCGGACGTCCTGGCGGAGATCCATATCCCCCATCCGCACGGCGGCCGCACCATCTCGATCAGTGAACGCCAGATCCTGGCGCTGCGCGAGAAAAGCAAGCAGCTCGAAAACAAGCTGCGCGAGATCATCCAGTTCGGCGAAGAGAACGACGCGATCGGCGAAAAAATGCACCGCATGACGCTGGCACTGCTTGGCGCGCGCGACATCCGGTCGACGCTGAGCGCGGTCTATTTCAACCTGCGCGAGGATTTCGCGGTGCCCCATGTCGTGCTGCGCCTGTGGCGCGGCGATGGCCATGGCGATCTGCCGGAGTTCACACCGGTGAGCGATGCCTCGCGTGAATTCGCGCTCAGTCTGAGCCACTCCTATTGCAGCAGCCACGCCATGGTTGACACCGTGGAGCTGTTCGGGGAGGCGGGCTCTCATCTGCGCTCATTTGCCTATGTGCCGCTGCGTGACGGTGAGACCTTCGGTTTGCTGGTGCTGGCGAGCGAGGATCCGCAGCGTTTCTACCCGGAAATGGGTACCGTCTATCTCAAGCATCTGGGGGAAATCGCAAGCACGGCGTTATTGAAGCACCTTGACCAGGGGTGAGGGGTGAATGCGTGAAGGGTGAAGGGCGCACAGCCAGGACCGGCACGCTGAATCCGGTCTCCCGGGCCGCGCAAAAATATCTGCGCGACTATCTCGCCCATCTTACCCACGAGCGCCGCCTTTCAGCCCACACCGCAACAAACTACGCACGCGACATCGGGATCCTAATCGAGCTTGCCGGCGATTCGGCGCTGGACAGGCTGCAGGTGCATCAAGTCCGGCGCTTTGTCGCCCGGTTGCACGCACGGGGACTGGACGGCAGAACGCTCGCGCGCATGCTCTCCGCGTGGCGCGGTCTTTTCCGCTATCTCGCGCGCGACCACGGCTTCGAGGTCAATCCCTGCCTCGGCATACGCCCGCCCAAGGCGGCGAGGGCGCTGCCGCATGCGCTGTCGCCCGACGAGGCGGGTCGCCTGATGGAAATCGGCGACGGCGACGCGCTGGCGGTGCGCGACAGGGCGATGCTCGAGCTATTTTATTCCTCCGGCCTGCGGTTGTCGGAGCTGACCGGACTCGCGCCCACCGACATCAATTTCAGCGATGCCACGGTGCGCGTCACCGGCAAGGGCAACAAGACGCGCATCATCCCGGTCGGCAGCCATGCGCTCGCCGCGCTCGAGAAATGGCTGGCCCAGCGCAGCCAGATCGGTGGACTGGATGACCAGGCGCTGTTCGTGAACAGGAACGGCGGGCGGCTGAGCCCGCGCGCCGTGCAACTTCGCCTGAAACATTGGGCAACAAAACTGGGGTTGAGCGCCAATGTCCACCCGCACGTGCTGCGCCACTCGTTCGCGTCGCACGTGCTGCAGTCGAGCGGCGATCTGCGCGCGGTGCAGGACATGCTGGGGCATGCGAGCATCTCGACGACGCAGGTGTATACGCAGTTGGATTTCCAGCATTTGGCGAAGGTTTATGACGCGGCGCATCCGCGGGCGAAAAGGAAGGAGAGGCGATAGGGGAGAGGAGAGAGGCGGAAAGGCGATTGAACCGCCAAGGCTTCTTCTCAATACCCCCTGAAGGGTACGCCAAGAAGAACTAGGGCCTGTTA
>JAIESJ010000291.1 GCA_019746155.1 Burkholderiales bacterium | reverse complement strand
GCGCCCGCTTATGGCAGCCCGCGCAAGGCTGGATGATGAACTTTCGATGAACCCTGCCGGGCCGGCGCGGCGTGTGCGATCGCGCCCAATCCGCTCGCGCAATTTCGCTGCAGCACCGTGCCGGGAGTTTCGATCGGTAGCCCCGCGACCAGCCCGGCATGACGCGCGACACAGCGGCTGTCCTCGCCCGCCTGGTTGGCGCAGCCCACCACGATGTCCTCGATCTGCTCGGGTTTGAAGGCGGATTTCTTCATCAGGTTTTTGATCACGTCCGCGAGCAGGTCATCGGGACGCACCTTGGCCAGCACGCCGGCGTGGCGGCCGAATGGCGTGCGCAGTCCTTCGTAGATATAAGCGTTGAGCATGACAGTTTCCTTTCTAATACATCGTGGTGGTTGCGGTCATCAGGATTCGGAAGTCAGCAGTGAAACACCCAGCCTGGCGCGGCGCGTGAGCCAGATGTTCGGGCGGTAGCGCGGATCGCCGTAGATGCGGTACATGTTCGTCAGCACGCGGTGGATGCGCTCCGGCCCGATGACATCGCCGAACTTGAACGGGCCATGGGGATAATTGAGGCCTAGCGTCACCGCTTTGTCGATGTCGGCGGGCTGCGCGGTACGGCTTTGTGCGATCGAACAGCCGATGTTGACGATCATCGCCACGATGCGCTGCGCGATGAAACCCGGACTGTCGCGGCATATCGTCACCGGCACGCCGTCGGAAGCAAACAGGCCATGGGCGGCATTGCGGTAGACATGATCGGTCACCGGTGTCGCCATGATGGTGCGGCGCTTCGCCATGGGGAACAAGGTGTCGACCGCCACCGTGCGCTTCGGATCCAGTTCCTGTTCCACGGCACAGGTCGTTGCGTCTTCGCCGACCGGCGTCACCAGGATCAGTGCGTTGGCGCCGGGTTTGGGTCCGGTCTCGAGCCGCGCGCCCATCTTCGTCAGCAGTTCGGTGAGCACCTTGTGCCCCTGCGGCTCGGCGGGGCTGACCCATACGTGTCCCGCATAGGCAGCGGGGGCGTCAGGTTCCGGCGCGATGATGGGCTTCATTTGTGCGTCGTAGTCGTAGAAGCCCTTCCTGGTCTTGCGGCCGAGCACGCCCGCTTCATAGCGCGAGCGCATGATGAGGTTCGGGCGGTAGCGCGGCTCCTGGAAGAACTGGTTGTAGATGAGTTCGGAGGCCGGCTGCGTGACGTCGAGGCCGGTCAGCTCCATCAGCTCGAACGGCCCCATGCGGAAGCCGCCGACGTCGCGCATCACCCGGTCGACGTCGGCAAAGCTGGCAATGCCCTCATAAGCCAGATGCGCCGCTTCCAGCGTGAAGCCGCGCCCCACCTGATTGACCAGAAAACCCGGCGCGTCGGTCAGACGCACCGGTTCGCGCGTCATGCGGCGGCCGATCACCATCAGCGCCTCCGACACCCAGTTCTCGGTCAGCAGACCGTCGATCACTTCGACGAGCTTCATCAGCGGCACCGGATTGAAAAAATGAAAGCCGGCAAAACGCTGCGGGGTCTTCAGGCCGGCGGCAATGGTCGTCACCGACAGCGAGGAAGTATTGGTGGCAAGTATGCAATCGGGCGCCACGATGTTCTCGAGTTCGCCGAAGAGCTGGCGCTTGGCTTCGAGGTTTTCGACGATGGCTTCGATCACCACATGGCATGACTTCATCTCGGCCGGGCTGTTGACGATCTGGACGCGGTTGATCGCTGCGGTGGCTTCGTCCTGCGTGATGCTGCCCTTCTCCACGGCGCGGGTCAGCATTTTCCCGACGAATTCGCGCGCTTCCAGCGCGGCGCCCGGGCGGCTGTCGGCCACCAACACCTTCATGCCGCCGGCGGCAGCGACCTGGACAATGCCGCGGCCCATCGCGCCGGCACCGATGACCCCGATGGTCAGGTCCGGACGGTTTGCGTCAAAACTCATGAAATCCCCTGAAAAGTTAGGCAACCGGTCTGCGGCCGCATCGCGGAAAAAGAGCAACGCCCTGATGCCGGGTTGCCGCGGCTATCCCGAGCATGACAGGACCGCCGTTCGTATCATAAAATACTTATAAATCAATAAGTTACAAATTTACGCCGGTGCGCACCGCGGCTTCAATTATAGGGCGTGCTGCATCGCAGGGTCAATTTAGCGCCCCTTGAACACGGGTTTGCGCTTTTCCATGAACGCCGTCTGGCCTTCCCTGTAATCCGCGCTCTTGTAACAGTCCTCGACCATTTTCTGGCAAAGCTCGAGGTCGCGCTTGTCCGGATCCTTCAGGTATTCAATCAGCGCGCGCTTGATCGAGGCGATGGTGAGCGGCGCGTTGCCGGCGATGGTGTTGGCGTAATCGAGCGTGTACTGTTCGAGTTCGGCGACCGGCACCAGGCGGTTGACGAGGTTCATCTGCAGCGCTTCCTGGGCGGTGAACTGGCGCGCGGTGAAAAAGATCTCCGCGGTGAACGACGGCCCCACCACATCGGCCAGCCGCTTGATGCCCATGAAGCGATAGCCCAGCCCGAGCCTGCCCGCCGGCACGCCGAAGCGTGCGTCCTCCGCCGCGATGCGGATATCACAGCCGACGGCGATGGCGGTGCCGCCGCCGATGCAGTAGCCGCGGATCATCGCAATCGTCGGCTTCGGGCATTCGTGCAGCGCCTTGTTGGCGTTGTCCGCCGCGGCGTTGTAGGCTTGCACCGCCTCCTCGCTGCTGCGCTTTTCCTTGAACTGCGAAATGTCGGCGCCGGCGACGAAGGCTTTCTCGCCCGCGCCCCTGAGGATGATGACGCGGACCTCCGGATCGCGGGCGAACTCGTCGAGCACAACGGGCAGCGCCTGCCACATTTCGAACGAGACCGCATTGTGGCGGGCCGGATTGTTGAAAATGATCCAGCCGATGGCGCCTTCCTTTCTGGCGATCAGCTTGTCGGTAAGGGTTGGCAGCGCGGTTTCGGGATGATTCATGAGGGCACGCGTCGGTTTTCGTCGACAAAAGGTTTAGTGTAACAGATGATTCTGCTGCCCTGACCACGCGTGATATGCGCAACGATCATGAGCGCTGACGGGAAACAGTTCAGAAATTCCAGTGGCGGATCAGGTCGCTGTATATTTCCACCGACTGTTCAATGCGGTCAAGCAGGCAGTATTCGTCGGTCTGGTGCGCGAGCTGCGGCTCGCCTGGCCCCAACACCACCATCGGGATATCGCGATAGGCGTCTTTCAGTACCGCGGCATCCGTGAAATACGACACGGCCTTCGGTTGCGGACGTGCGCCGAGATGCGGCTGCAGCACGTCATAGACATGCTGGATCCACGGTTGCGAAGGATCGGAATAGACGGGGCCGACATCGATGGTCGCCCTGATTTCGACCGTTTCGCCGAGTGCGCGCTGCAGTTGCGAGCGAATCAATGCATGGTTCTGGCCGGGAACGGTACGAATGTCCACCCCGATCACGGTTTCGTCCGGCACCGAGTTGATGTTAAGCCCGCCGCGGATGGTGCCGACATTAAGCGTCGGCTTGCCCATCAGCGGATGCGGCGGCGTCTCAAAATCGTACTGCCGCAACCTCGAAATCGCCGTTGCCGCTTTATAGATCGCATTATCACCGCGTTCCGGCATCGAACCGTGCGCCGTGATGCCGCGGGTTTTCGCCTCAAGCCACAGCGCGCCCTTGTGCCCGATCAACGGATAGTTGGCAGTCGGCTCACCGATCACCAAGGCGCCGACCTCGCCCAGCAGCCCGCCCTGCGCCACCAGATGTGCGGCGCCGCCGCACCCGCATTCTTCA
>JAIESJ010000109.1 GCA_019746155.1 Burkholderiales bacterium | reverse complement strand
ATCAGAGCAGGTTGCGCCGGCAAACGTACCCGGCCTCCCACGTTCTTTTCTATTGCTTCCGAGCGCGCCGCCGCGCGCCCCGCAATGCGCCCGAACACCGCGCCCGACATCAAACCGGTGCCAAGCGGGTAGTTGTAGTGGAACAACCCGCCGACCATCTCGCCGCAGGTATAGAGCCCGGGAATCGGTTTCCAGTCGGTGGCGATCACCTGCGCGTCCCGGTTGATCTTGAGTCCGCCGAAGGTGAACGTGATGCCGCCGGTCACCGGATACGCGACGTACGGCGGCGTGTCGAGCTTCTGCGCCCAGTTGGTTTTCGGCGGGTCTATGCCCTCGGTGTGCAGTCCGTCGAGCACCGCCGGGTTGAACGGCCCGCCACGTTCCGCCGCGGCGTTGTATTCCTCCAGCGTTTTCAAGGCCTGTTTGTGATCGACCTGAAGCTGCTTCACCAGCCCTTCCAACGTGTCCGACTTGAACGGCTCGCTGGTCGAATAGCGCGGCTCGAGCAGACCAAGCACCTTGCTGTCGAAGATCTGGTAGACCAGGCTGCGCGGCTGCTTGAGGATGAGCCCTCCGTACTTGGCATAGGTGAACGACTGAAAGTCCGGCGCTTCGTCGACCCAGCGCCTGCCTTCGACGTTGATCATCACGCCGTAGGGATATGACAGGCGATTGGTCTTGTCGGTCAGCTCGCGCACGCCGTAATCGGGCGCCTCGGCGTTGATCGGCGTCGCGTGGCAGCCGCCCCAGTGCCCCCACGGCATGGCGCCGACGTCCATCGCCATCTTTAGCCCGTCGCCGTAATTAAAGCTGGAGCCGCGCACCTTGGCGTGATCCCACGGGTCGCCCAGGTAGTGACGACGCCACGCCGGGTTGGTCTCGAAGCCGCCGCAGGCAAGCACCACCGCTTTCGCGGAAAGCGTCTCGATGCCGCCAGGTCCGCGCACCACCACGCCGTTGACGCGCCCGCTTTCGGCCTGAGCAAGCCGCATCGCACCGGTGTCGTAGCGGATCTCTATGCCCATGTCCTCGGCGGTCTGAAACCAGGTGCTCGACAAGCCGACGCCTTCGTGCACGATGCGCACGATCGCGCCTTTCGGCCATTTGACCTGGTTGCCCACGCGTATGCCCATCACCGACAACGCGAGTTCGAATTCCATGCGGCCGACGTCCTGGATCCAGCACACGGTTTCGTAGGAGTTGTCGATCAGGATTTGCGACAGCTCGGGATCGCTGCGTCCCTGGGTCACGCCCACGAGATCGGCGCGGAAGGCTTCCTTGGGATAAGCGGAAACGCCGGTATTGAAGCCTGGAAATTTCTCTTCCGCATCCGGCACGAAGCGTCGCAGGTCGGAGACCTTGTCGAAAGCGAAACGGAAAATCGCGCCGCTGAAATGCGTGTTGCCGCCGCGTTGATTGCGCGGCGCCTTTTCCAGCACGACGACGCGCTTGGCACCATTCTCCTTGGCCGATACCGCAGCGGCCAGGGCGGCATTGCCCGCGCCGACCACAATCACATCGTAATCCATGCTGTGCAGCTCCTCATCGTTTGGAAACGGTATGGTCAGTGACAGCGCGACCAGAATGTGAACTTATAAAAGACGGCCGGCCGACCCGGCGAGTATGGGGTTACGCGCAAAAACCTGTCAAGGCGCGTGGAACACCAAAATGACAGCGGCCGCGCCCGACCTTACAATATCTCGAACGTCCGCACGCATTCCGTACCAGTACAAGTGCCCATGTCATGCAGAGGAGCCGTTCATGAATTTCGATCGTCGTGCCGTTGCTGCCCCCACCCGCGAGCTGGCGGGCTGGATCGCCAGCCTGCGCCACGCCGATCTCCCCGAGCGCAGCCGCAAAGTCGTGCGCTGCGCGATTCTCGACACCACCGGCTGCGGCCTCCATGGCTACCAGACGCCGTGGGCCGGCATGCTGCTCAAGTGGGCACGCAACGGCGCCGGCAAGGGCGAGGCCAGCGTATGGGGCGATGCCGCGCCATCGCTGCGCGTGGCCGATGCGGCGCTGGTCAACGGCACGGCCTCTCATGCTTTCGAGCTCGACGATTACCATAACGCGAAATTGCATGCTGGTGCGGTAGTGGTGCCTGCTGCGATCGCGATGGCCGAAAAACTCGATGCCAGCGGCGAGCAACTGGTGACTGCCATCGCTGCCGGCTACGAGGTGATGATACGCTCCAGCCTTGCGCTCAACCCTTCCGCGGCGCGGCTGCGCGGCTGGCACATCACCGGCATCTGCGGCCCGTTCGGCGCCGCGGCGGCGTGCGCCTCGCTGCTCGGCCTGAATGACGAGCAGACCGCCTGGGCACTGGGCCTTGCGGGCACACAGGGCGCCGGCACCTGGGCATTCAACGCCGACGGCACCATGAGCAAGCGTCTGCATGCCGGCAAGGCCGCGCACTCGGGCGTGCTTGCCGCCGAACTGGCGGCGCTCGGCTTCACCGGGCCGACGCAAATCTACGAGTTCGAGGACGGCGGCGTGCTCAAGGCGTTTTCCGATGCTTCCGATCCCGCGCCGCTCACTAAAGACCTGGGCGCGGTCTACCACCTCGACGCAACGGCGATCAAGCCCTATTCCTGCTGCGGCAGCACGCATTCCTATATCGATGCCGCGCTCGAGTTGCGCCGCAGGCTCGGCGCGCCATGGGACGCAAAGCGCCGCGTGCGCGTGGGTCTGTCCAACGTGGTCGATGTGCAATGCGGCTTCGACTATTTGCCGAGTTCCGTGCTCAACGCGCAGATGAGCCTGCGCTACGTCATCGCCGCGGCACTCACCGAGGGTCAGGTGCTGCCCCAGCAGTTCGACGAGGAAAAACTGTCCGATCCGACGCTGCTGGCGCTCGCCGAAAATCTCGAACTGGTCAAGGACCCCGAGCTCGACCAGCTCTATCCCGAGCACTTCGCGGGCTGGGTCGCCGCCGAGCACGACGGCCAATGGCTGCGCGTGGACATCCGCGACCCTTCAGGCTCGCCCGCTGCACCGATAGACGCTCAAGGCATCACGGAAAAATTCCGCGGCATCAATCCGCAGCTGCCGGTCGATGCCATCGCCGCGATGGCGCTCGCCATCGAACGGCACTCGGCGCGCGAATTCGTGGCGCTGCTCGCCGCTGAAAACAAAACGACCGCCGATGAACGCCGATAAACGCGGATAAGATCAAGAACGGAAAACCACGGACAGGATTAACAAGATTTACTTGATGCTTTTCAATCCTGATAATCCTGTAAATCCTGTCCATGTGTCTTTTGATTTTCATCGGCGTTAATCGGCGTTCATCTGCGGTTAACCGGTTTTTCGTTCTTTCGGGACTACATCAAGGAAACACGTAATGAAAAAGTTCATGACCGTCGATCTGTGCGACAAATACAAGGGCAGCATTCAGGTGGCGCTGCCGGTGTTCAGGATGTACGGCAAGAATCCCGCGTTTTCGGGGCAGATTGAAACCGTCAAGTGCTACGAGGACAACACCGTCGTCAAGCAGACACTGTCCAAGCCGGGCAAGGGCAAGGTGCTGGTGGTCGACGCCGGCGGCTCGCTCAAATGCGCGCTGGTCGGCGATCTCGTCGCCGGCATCGGTGCCAAACACAAGTGGGAAGGCATCGTGCTCAACGGCTGCGTGCGCGACGTGGCGGCGACCAACAAGGTCAACATCGGCATCCGTGCGCTCGCCCACGTGCCGCTCGCGAGCGACAAGCACGGGCTGGGCGTGGTCGGCGTGCCGGTCATGTTCGCGGGCGTGAATTTCATGCCGGG
>JAIESJ010000106.1 GCA_019746155.1 Burkholderiales bacterium | reverse complement strand
TCCATCGAGGAAGCGGTCTCCTCCAGCGAGGAGGCCTGCTCTTCCGTCCTCTGCGACAAATCGGCGTTGCCGGAGGCAATCTCGTCCGCCGCAATATCGACACTGCCGATGCTGGCATGCACGTCCTTGAGCACGCCGACCAGTTTGGTGTTCATCTGGTCCAGCATCCGGAACAGCCTCACGAGTTCAGCATCGCCCGCGCGCGGGAACGAACGCGACACGTCGCCGCCCATGACGCTGTCGGCGATTCCCACCGCTTCGGAGATCGGCTTCCCCACCTGGGTAGAGTTCCACATCCCGAACACGATCGCCATCGCGACGCCCACCGCGCTCAGAATCGGCACCGCCGACGCCGCGGCACTATCTCCGATAGCCCCCAATGCCCCCATGCTGCCGAACAGGGCAGCAAGCACGCTCGCCGTCAACCAGGAGCGCGCATAAAATGAAATACGCATCATGCGCTGCAGCGTGCCGATCCAGCCCGTACGCACAAGCTCGCCGCCCTCCAGCGCAACGCCGTGCGCCTCTCCAGCACGCATCTTGCGGTAAAGTTCCACGGCCGCATCAATTTCCGAGCGGGAAGGCTTGATGTGCACCGACATGTATCCGGTAATACGCCCGCCATCGACGATCGGCGTCACGTTTGCCTTTGCCCAGTAAAAACCGCCATTCTTGCGCTGGTTCTTGACCATTGCCGACCACGGCTTGCCCTCCTTGATGGTGCGCCACAGATCGGCAAACGCCTCCGGCGGCATGTCGGGGTGACGCACGATGTTATGCGGCTGGCCCATCGACTCGTCCCGCGAGAAGCCGGAGCTGCGAACGAACGCATCGTTCACATAGGTGATGTGGCCCTTGAGATCCGTGCGCGACACGATCACTTCGCCTTCCGGCAAAACGTACTCGTCATTTGTTACCGGCATGCTGATTCGCATGGTTTTCTCCCTCTATAGGAAATCTTCTAACCTTCCTCTCCCCTCGGGAGAAAAAACGAAGGGGGGAAATGAGGGAAGGAGAAGGAAGGTTCGAGACACAAATCAAGTCCGTAACGGTATCAGTGAGTCAAAGTTTCCTTAGAATTCCTGCCATTCGTCGTCGCCGGCTTTGGCGTTAGCCACCTTGCGTACTTTGGATGCTGCAGGTTTTTCCTCCGCCGCAGCGCCATCGCCATTGGCCGCCGCCTTGCCCTTGGTCTGCAACGCCATCACGCTCGCCACCGGCTTCTCGACCTTCACCGCCGCATGTTCTTCGTGCTGCGCCAGCTTGAACACCGCTACCGCCGCCGCCAGACGTTGCGCCTGCTCTTCCATACTCTCCGCCGCCGCCGCCGCCTCTTCCACCAAGGCCGCGTTCTGCTGCGTCGCCTCGTCCATCTGCGCCACCGCCCGGTTCACCTGCTCGATGCCCGAGCTCTGCTCCTGCGAGGCCGCCGAGATCTCCGCCATGATGTCGGTGACCCGCTTCACCGCAGCCACAATCTCGTCCATCGTCTTGCCCGCCTCATCCACCAGTCGCGTGCCGTCCTCCACCTTCGCCACCGAGTCGGTAATGAGTTCCTTGATCTCCTTGGCCGCAGCCGCACTCCGCTGGGCAAGATTCCTCACTTCAGTCGCCACCACCGCAAAGCCCCGCCCCTGTTCACCAGCGCGCGCCGCTTCCACCGCGGCGTTCAGCGCCAGGATGTTGGTCTGGAACGCGATGCCGTCGATCACCCCGATGATGTCCACGATCTTCTTCGACGAATCGTTGATCGAAGACATGGTCTGCACCACCTGGCCCACCACCTGGCCGCCCTTGACCGCCACCTCGGAGGCCCCGGCCGCCAGTTGATTGGCCTGCCGGGCGTTCTCCGCGTTCTGCTTGACCGTGCTGGTCAGCTCTTCCATCGAGGAAGCGGTCTCCTCCAGGCTCGAAGCCTGCTCTTCGGTGCGGCTCGACAGATCGGCGTTGCCCGCGGCAATCTGTTGCGATGCCGTGGAGATGGCGTCGGTACCGGTACTCACTTCGGACACGATTTTCTTCAGGCTCTCGTTCATGTCCTTGAGCGCCTGCAACAGCTCGGCGGTTTCGTCGCGTCCTTTAACCTCGATTTCGGAAGTAAGGTCGCCAGCGGCAATTCGGCCGGCCATGGCAATGGCGTTCTTGAGCGGCCGCACGATCACCCGGCTCATGACAAACGTGATGCCTCCTGAAATCGCGAGGGCGAGCACCAGGATCACGAGCAGCGCCCCTACCACTTTCTCGAATGCGCTGCGGGCGTTTTCATAGCTGTCTTGCGCCAGCCGCGTTTCGATCTGCACCAACTCCTTGAATTCCTTGATCATTTCTTGGAAACCGCTGTCTGCCGTCTGCATGGCGCTCATGCCGGTGTTGATATCCCCCATGCTCAGGTCGATGGCAGTATCCACGTCGCCCTTGTACTTGCCGAGCTTCTTGACTACGGCTTCCGCGATCTTGCGTTCACCCGCATCCAGATCGGGGCGCGCCGCAAACTGGGAAATCTTCTTGGCCACAGCCTCGATCTTCGCTTTTTGCTCCTCCGTGATCTGCCTGATCTTGTCTTCCTTGAGGTTGCCGATCCAGGTAAACAGCCGATACACGTTGGAATGTACCTCGCTGATCTCCTGCACGGAGTTGGCAGCAAGCTGGTAACTGCCGAACCGATTGTTGAACAGCTCGACCAATGTCGAATGCTGGCGCGTCAGCACGCTATACGACATCGCGCCCAGCACTATCAGGAAGACGATCGTCACCCCCGGCGCCACCAAAATTTTGTGCCATACTTTCATTTCAGTCTCCCATTGTTCGCCACACACACAGCGACGCGAATGGGATCCACATCGCTCCGATCTCCACCCTCTTGATCACAGCGGCGCGGATGCAATCCGCGCCGCCTTCTATTGCTACTGCTTGTACACGCCGCCGCATACGACGGTGTCGTCGAGACGTTCGCAGTACATCTGTTTGGGTTCAACTTTCTTGGTCACTGGATTGGTGAATTTGTAGTCCTGCCAGAAGCTGCTCTTGGTCTTGCCCAGCTCGGTGCGCTCGCGCACGAATTCCTTGCCGTCGACGTCCTTGAGATCGATCAGATTGCGGCCGACCATTTTCTCGTTGGCGCCATGGGCCCACACCTTGCCGTCAAGCCCGTAGACCACGAGGTAGAGGTCGCGGTCCTTGAACTGGCTCTGCTTGCTGGTGATCTCGGCATAGCCTTTGTCCTTGCCGTTGGCCTTGATATAGGCGATCCCTTTCTTCACCATGGCTTCGGCCTCTTTGGGAGTGGCGCCCTCCGCCGCCCAGGCTCCACCGCCCACGACCGCCGCGATCGTTACAACCGCCATCGCCACCACACCTTTCATAAACTTGCGTTTCATCTCTTTTCTCCTCTGATCAAAATTAAGAATAACGTTGCCAATCTCTCGCATCGGCCAGTCCAATCACGGTGCCGCGACGTCCTACTACGCCGCGAGACTGGTCGCCGCCAAAGATGCTTCAGAACTCCTGCCACTCGTCGTCGCCGGGTTGGGCGTTGGCCACCTTGCGCACCTTCGGTGCCGCCGCCTTAGCCGATGCCTTCTTCACCGGCAGCTTCGTCACGCTCGCCACCGGCTTCTCGACCTTCACCGCCGCATGTTCTTCGTGCTGCGCCAGCTTGAACACCGCTACCGCC